>NZ_JAZHLI010000200.1:0-1176 GCF_036549475.1 Aurantimonas sp. A2-1-M11
AGGTCGAGGCCGACGAGCAGCGTCCGCCGCGGCAGGAAGCTCGTCAGGACCCCGGCGAACTGCGAGACGCCCACGTACGCGATCATCTTGATCGCCAGTGCCGTCCCGAGCACCACCCCGGCGTCGGCGCCGGCAAGATCGTAGGCGAGCAGCCCGAGCGCCACCGTGGTCAGGCCGGTCCCGATCAGCGAGAGAACCTGCGCCGCGAAGAGATGGCGATAGGTGCGGTGGCGCAGGACCGTGAGCATCGTTCTTTACCTCGACCCGGACGTTGCGGCTGCCCGGTCGGTAATAGGTGCCGACCGACGGCACGAGACCATCGGTCGGCGGTGATGGGAAGGCTTCGTCAGACCTTCCGCTCGAAGGCCGTGTAGGTGCCGCTCGTGCGCAGCGTCACGGCAACGGGAGCATCGCCGCGGTTACGCCAGAACCATCCGTGGTTGCCCGCGAAGGCGGCCTGAATGGTCCCCTCGTCGGAAGAGACCGCGCGCCCCTTCTCGTAGGAGACGTTCTGTCCGCCGCCGTCGCCATGTGTGTCGTAGTTGACCGCGCCGCCTTCCGAGACGACCCAGGCGAACGAGGCGATCTCGCCTTCCTGCATGGTCAGCTTGATCTCCGCGCCCTCCCCGGGGGCGAGCGTGATCGTCATCTCGTCCTGGCGTATCTCCTGGGCGACGGCGGACGAGACGAAGAGACCGCCGATCGCGCCGAGGATGCTGGACTGCCGCTCCGGAGCGGGCGGGGCCGGTGGTGCGGGCGGAGCCAGCGGGGCGACGGGAGGCGGAACCACGCCGACGGCGGCAGGCGGAAGCGGCGCNGCATCTCCTGGGCGACGGCGGACGAGACGAAGAAACCGCCGATCGCGCCGAGGATGCTGGACTGCCGCTCCGGAGCGGGCGGGGCCGGTGGTGCGGGCGGAGCCAGCGGGGCGACGGGAGGCGGCACCACGCCGACGGCGGCAGGCGGAAGCGGCGCGGCTTTGGCGCCGGTGGAAGGGGCGGCACGGGCTGCCGCGTCCATCGCGGCATCGGCCTCGGCTTCCGCTGCAAGCTGCATCTTGACATCGCCCATCTCCGTGAGGTTCAGCGCCGATCCGACCCCGGTCGGATCGATGCCGTATTCGGCGGGCAGGACGACCGCGACCAGGATCGCGGTGGCGGAGACCGCCGCGATGAC
>NZ_JAZHLI010000201.1:0-1140 GCF_036549475.1 Aurantimonas sp. A2-1-M11
AGTGCCACCGACAAAAAGTCCCTCAAATCGCGGCGAAAACTCGCCGGCTGGTCTCCCGACTACCTCGCAAAACTCCTCGATCCGACGGCATGAAATATGGATTCGGAGCCCTGTGCGTTTCACCCGGTCAGGATTTCGACCGCGTCGCTGGCGGGGTCTTCCAGGGCGTCGATGACGTCGAAATGGTGCCGGCCCGGCGCCTCGACGGCGCCGGTGCGCAGGCCGAGACCGTGCCAGGCGCTGGCGAGCAGCGCGTTTTGGCGGCGAAACTCCGGCAGTTCGTCGCCGCCGACAAGACAGGTCAGCGCCGCGTCGCCGCGCGGTTCGAGAAGCGCCGGGCTTTCGGCCCGCGCCTCGGGCAAATCGAGCGCCAGGACCTCGTTCATCGCCGTCTTCATGATGGGGCGCAGGTCATGGACGCCGCTGATCGACAGGACCCGGTCGATGCGGGCGGCGGTCGCCTCGGACAGAGGCGAATCCGTGCAGATCATCCGCGTCACCAGATGGCCGCCAGCCGAATGGCCGGACAGGCGGATCGGACCGGCAATATCCGACGCCGCCATGTCGAGGAACTGCGCGATCTGGCGGGTGATCCCGGCGATGCGGATCGTCGGGCAGAGCGGATAGGAGGGCATGGCGACGGCAAAGCCGCGAGCCAGTGCGCCGGCCGCCAGATGCGACCATTCGGACCGGCCGAACGCCTTCCAGTAGCCGCCATGGACATAGACGGCGAGGCCGCCGGGCGCGCCGTCGGGCAGGAAGAGGTCGTAGCGGGCCCGCTCGTCCGCGCCATAGGGGCAGGCGAGGCGGGCGCGGCCTGCCGCGTCCATCTCCTGCCGGAACGCGCTCGCGCGCTCGCGCCAGCGCGGCGGATAGGTCTCGGCACCGGCGATCGCGCCGGAATTGCCATAGGCCGTGTCGAAATCGTCGATCGGCGCGTCCACCGTCTGGCTCATGGCCCGTCGTTCCCTCGTGCTCTCCGGCTGGTTTCGTCGTGGCTCAGAAGAAGGCCTGGAGGCCGGTCTGGGCCTTGCCGAGGATCAGCGCATGGACGTCGTGCGTGCCCTCGTAGGTGTTGACGGTCTCCAGGTTCTGGGCGTGGCGCATGACGTGGTACTCGCCCATGATGCCGTTGCCGCC
>NZ_JAZHLI010000202.1:0-1090 GCF_036549475.1 Aurantimonas sp. A2-1-M11
AGCACCTCCGAATCAACAGGTGCTCACACAGGAATCACAAGCGATTCCTCCCATTCAAGAACTTTGGCCCGGAGCCAGATCAGCAGTCACGCCGATTTATGGGTAATCGCAAGCCGGCGTGGACCGCGGTGCGGAATCTCCTGATCGTTGGCTATGCGGTTGCGCGCTCGACCGGGTGATCCTTGGCAGACCAGTTCCACGGCAGGAGTTCGCCGAGACGGGTCTGTGGTGTGTCGGCGATGCGCGGGAGGGCGTCGGCGAGCCAGGCCTGCGGATCGATGTCGTTAAGCTTGGCCGTCGCGATCAGCGTCAGCATGAAGGCGCAGCGATCGGCGCCGCGATCGGAACCGGCAAAGAGCCATGACTTGCGGCCGAGAGCCAGGCCGCGGATCGCGCGTTCCGCCGCGTTGTTCGTCAGGCAGATCCGGCCTTCGGTGGTGAAGCGGGCAAAGCTGTCCCAGCGTGTCAGCATGTAGTCCATGGCCTTGGCGACCGGCGCGTGGCGCGACAGGCGCGCCCGCTCGGTGCGCATCCAGTCCTCCAGTTCGGCCAGAACGGCCACGCTTCGCTCCCGCCGGACAGCCAGGCGTTCTTCGGCAGGGCGACCACTCACCTCGCGTTCGATCTCGAACAGCGCATCAATGCGCTTGACCGCCTCCAGCGATCCGGGCCAGAGCCTCGGCATCGACATCCGCATCGACGACGATCCGCCGTCCGCAGGTCAGGACGATCTCCATGCGCGAGACCGCCGTCGTCATCTGCGGCTTCGGCCGCTCCAATACCGGCGCAAGCACCGCGGGAACGAAGGTCGGCACTGCCTCCGATCCGGCACGCTCGGCGCGAAAGGCGTGCCGCCACGTCACCAATTGCGAGCGCGAGATCACGTGACGCCGCGCCGTCGCCGACACCAGCCGCGGACCGGCCAGGCGCCAAGATTCGCCGCGGTGTCGCCGTGCCACACCCGTGTGGCAACACACCCCAGGGGAATCGCATTTGGAAATTTTTGTAGTCTGATTGTTCACTTGCGTTTGCGGTTGCGATGGATTCTTCGCTTGGCCGGCGGATTTTCGCCGTTGGGAGGATGCCGTGG
>NZ_JAZHLI010000203.1:0-1058 GCF_036549475.1 Aurantimonas sp. A2-1-M11
GGACACTGGCGGAACTCTCCCGCTGGATCGAGGCGCGGTTCGACAAGCGTGTTCATCCCGCCAGCCTGTCGCGCATCCTGCGCCGTAACGGCTTTTCGCGCCAGAAAGCCCGGTCGACCCACCCTCAGAGCGATCCGGGGCGCCAGGCGCGCTTCAAAAAAAAGGGCTCGCCGAGGCCCTGAAAGCAGCAAAGGTCGACCATCCCGGCAAGCGGATTGCGCTGTGGTTCCAGGACGAAGCAAGGGTTGGCCAGAAAGGCCGCCTCTGCCACCGCTGGTGGACCCGCGGCAAGCGACCACCCGGACTCTGCGACCAGCGCTTCGAATGGACCTACATCTTCGGCGCCGTCGAACCCTCCACCGGCCAGTCCTTCGCCCTGGTCCTGCCCTATGCCGACAAGGCGATGATGAACCTCTACCTCGCCGAGTTCGCCCACACCATTCCGGACGACGTCCATGTCGTCATGGTTCTCGACGGCGCCGGATGGCACGGCGAAAAGGCCCTCGACGTACCGGCGAANGCCGAGTTCGCCCACACCATTCCGGACGACGTCCATGTCGTCATGGTTCTCGACGGCGCCGGATGGCACGGCGAAAAGGCCCTCGACGTACCGGCGAACATCACCCTCGTCGCACTTCCGCCCTACAGTCCCCAACTCAACCCAGTCGAGCGGCTCTGGTTCTATCTGCGCGAGACCTCCCTCAGCCTGTGCGTCTTCCGCGACAGGCAAGCCATCATCGACGCTTGCTGCGACGCCTGGAACCGCGCCACCAAAGATCAAGCCCGCATCCGGTCCCTCTGCAACTATCCCTACATCAAAGCGGTCAGTTCATGAGCTGGTCGGTATCATACACATGCCGACATCTCGGACTCCAGTTCGCTCGATCCTCCCGACTTGGGCAGGTACCGATTGCGTCAGCGCAATGCACCCATGGCCGAGCACAAGGTATCCATCCGGTGTGAGCCGCGGCGGTCTCGGTTTGCTGTGTTATCCTGACCGCGTGGAGATCGATAACGACAAGATCGATGATGCTGTCCTGGCACTTTTGTGGTTGACG
>NZ_JAZHLI010000204.1:0-1023 GCF_036549475.1 Aurantimonas sp. A2-1-M11
TGAAGAGTTTCGGGCGCCGTGAGGCGTACGAAAGTCGCGGAAGAACGAACCCGCGAGAAGCCGGTCGGTGGTTTATGGGGTTTTCGTCTGACGATGGTGCAGCGGCAAGAGGCGGTTGCCGCCGGACGGTATGGAATGCCGATCTCGCCCCTGTCGTTCTGGAGCCAGTGACTTCGCCGAGAAGAGTGAGGAAGGGACGCGGGAAGGCCGGCTGACGCCTTCGCGCGCCCTTGGGACGCGCGTCATGGTCTCCCGAAGCGTCTTGTCTCGGGCCGATGACGGTGCCGTGCCATTCCGGATCATGGCGAACATTCCCGGCTTGAGGTTGGTGGCGGTGGCGGTCCTCGCGGCTGTCGCCAGCGCAGGAAGATGCCGACGACGCTCATGGTGCCGCCGCAGCACGGACAGGTCGGGCGGTAGGCGGGTGGTTCGGGGATGTCTTTCTCCTCGGCGGCTGAGCGCGGCATGGTGGGCGCGCCGAGAAGTACGCGGATGCGATCGAGGTTGGCCTTGCGGTCAGGTCCCGTCAGGAACCCATAGTGCCGGATGCGGTGGAAGCCGCGCGGCAGGACGTGGAGGAGGAAGCGGCGAATGAACTCGTCGGCCGCGAGCGTCAGCGTGCGGTGGCGGGCGGCGCCGCCCTGGCGATAGTCCTTGATGCGGAAGGTGACGGTGCTGCCGTCGAAGGCGATGATGCGCCGCGACGAGATGGCGACGCGGTGTGTGTAGCGCGACAGGTAGGCCAGAACGGCCTCTGGCCCCGCGAAGGGTGGCTTGGCGTAGACGACCCAACGCTTGCGCCGCACCGGCGTGAGATGGCGGGCGAAGGCGGGGCTCGGCGAGGTGGGCGAGCGAGCCGTGGAAGGCGAGCTTGCCGGCCCCGTGGAGGGCGAGCAGCCCTTCGAGGAACAGGCGCCGGAACAGGGCGCCGAGCACCCGCACCGGCAGGAGGAGGCGGGACGCGACGAGACCCAACGCGACCCGTTTGGCGAGAGACCGCCGCCGGGCACGATCATGTGGATG
>NZ_JAZHLI010000205.1:0-966 GCF_036549475.1 Aurantimonas sp. A2-1-M11
ACCGTCGCGATCCAGCGGTGCCAGATTCACAAAGCCCGCAACATCATGGACCGCCTGCCGAAAGAGCTTCACGCCTCGACACGCCGGGTGCTTCGCCAGGCTTGGGAACTTGACGACGCGCAGAAGGCCGAGAAGCTGATCCGCAATCTGGCGCGCCGGCTCGAGCAGGACCGGCCGGGCGTAGCGGCAAGTATTCTGGAGGGGCTCGACGAAATCCTCACCGTTGTCCGGTTAAAGCTNGTCAAACGGTGGCGGAACGGCAAGATGGCCCTACGCTGGGTCGCCGCCGGCATGATCGAGGCGGCCAAGGGCTTTCGCAGGCTCAAGGCTCACAAGCAATTGCCTATCCTCAGGGCCGAACTTCTTGCCCATCGAGAGCGCCTCGCCGAAAAGCCCGTTGCCCCTGTTTCCAGGGCCGCGTAACCTTCAATCCGGCAACGCCGCTCGCCGAAGTTCAACAAACTTCGGGACATCCCCTCAGGTGGCGCGTCCCCGTCCGAGAAGCGGGGCAATGCCTCCACGGGCTGAAAGAAGATAGTCAGCTTCAGAGCAAATTCCCAAGACAAAGCGGCCGTTCCGCGCCATACCCATCACAGTCATTTCCCTTCCCACCACATATTGTTGAAAGCGGTCATGTTCGCAGCCCGCGCACACAGAGACGATCTATGAACCGTCCTGCTAAAAGAGTTCGTCCCGGTTGCCCGATATTCGGATGGCTGGGGCCGATGGGACAGCCCAGGGGAATCGGGTGAGTTGAATTTCACGAGATGAGGCTGACGAGGAATTTTTCGTTCCACCCGGCCTTCAATCGTTTGTTGGTCATCGACAGTTTGGCGGGATTCCGCCGCAACAAGTTATGTGCGATGTGTTTGATGGTGGTGAAATTGGCCGGAGCATGTTCGGTGCGGACCCGGCATTCATCGTCTCTGAAGAGGCAGTCCATCAGCCAGTGCATGCTCTCGACGG
>NZ_JAZHLI010000207.1:0-961 GCF_036549475.1 Aurantimonas sp. A2-1-M11
CAGAGACCCCGGGAAGGACTCACAGCGCCTCAGGCGAATGACCGCAGCATGGGACGACGAGTTCCTTGCAAGCCTCGTCAGACCCTGAGCTCATTCACCCGATTCCCCTGGGTTGCGACCCTCAAGATACTTCTCGCGGCTATCGGCGTGTTCCAGTTCGAACCGTGCGGCCGGATCATCCTGCGGCTGGACGGCGTCGCCTGACCATGGGCTGGGCATCGGCGTCTCCATTTGGGTGCGGGGATGATGGCGGAATACCTAATGAAATCAATGGGGCCGTAAAACCCCGCACCTTCGCGTCAAACCCCTGCGACGCAAGGGTTCTGCCCTCTTTCTTGCAAGACTGCCGGGGTCACCAAGTATTTTCGTCTCTGGCATGGAAACACCGGTGACAAGCTGTACCGATGACGGGGTGATCACGACACGCTGATGGGATGGCGTTGATCTGCGGGGATATCTGCGCAGAACCGATATGTCCCGGTTCGTGATGCAGGGAGGTCGACCGTAATTTCCTCCGACGGCAGGTATTCTGGTCGATCGATCGGCCGCCGCGGACACACGGTACAGAGACATGTTGCCCGGTGCGGGGAGTGAAGGCGTGGTCGCAGGCGCGTTTCCGCCAGTGCGATGAACCGCCAGACGACGGGTGATGCCGATGAACGACAGCGATCCAGGTTCCGAACCGATACACGGCAGCGACGCCGCCGCTCCGGATACCGCCGAGGCTTCGACGGGCGAACGCGAGACGCTGCGGGCCGAACGCGACGGTTACAAATCGGCCTATGAGCAGCTTCTCGCGGAAGTCGGCCCGCTGCGCTCGGAGCGTGACGGGTACAAGGGATCCTACGATGCCGGAAACCGATCCTGACCCGATTGATTTCCGGTGTTTTTGCAATGCGCCCATCCCGCCCGTCATCCGGCAAGAATGATCTCTTTCGCGAGCGTCTCGACGCGATCATCA
>NZ_JAZHLI010000206.1:0-961 GCF_036549475.1 Aurantimonas sp. A2-1-M11
ACGATCTACCATTCGAAAATTGCTCATCGCAGAACCGGTCATATGGCTGGAGAATCAATCTCTCGATTCTAATCGATATCCCTCGCGTGCGCTAAGTCCGACAGGCTGCTAGGATTATTCCTAGGACTTCACCGATACGGCGAACGCTGTGAAGGCGGTACACCGCGTGGGCTTACGGCGCAACGTCGTAGCCGCTGCCGATTTCGACAAACCGGCCCGATCGTATTCTTCAGTGGGATTACGCCGCCTTACTCACTTGCGACTGTAAGCAGCTGGAACAGACGCGGAATACGTTGCTGCCACTGCATTCTGCTGTCACCTTAAGGGAACGTTTCTAGCGCGCGGCGGTTTGGGTCCATTGTGATCACTTATGATCACCGGAGAAATTCCCATGTGCACCAATCACCTAAAAGTCGTAGCTCTCGCCGCTATCATTCTTGCCGCGAATGGAACTGCTGCTCTCGCTCAGGACACAACCACGGCGCCGGATACTGCTGTTCAGCAAAATTACGACGACGATGGTTTCGATCTTGGCTGGTTGGGACTTATCGGCCTGGCCGGCCTGGCTGGCCTGAAGAAGCGTAAGCACGAGACGCACGTCGTTGATACTACACGCCGCCCAGGGATCTAGCCTTCTCTCAGCTCATTTCTGTCGTGCCGACATATCGCGAATTGTCCGGGTACTGACGACCGTTGACGAGCCCGCTGCATCGAGCGCAGGCTGGCTGACAACGTAAGGACCTACTGCTGACTTGAATAGCGCAAGCTGGTTCGCTCCCGCAATCCTCCTCGTTTTTCCGCAAGATGCCTGCAGCCCACCGGCCGATGGCTGTCCACAGCGACAACACTCAGCTTGGAAACCTCGTGACCACCATCGACACAGTCGGCGCCGCCGCCGACGCACAGACGAAATCCTGGTCCCGCGCGCTCGCGCCGTATCGCACGCCGAGCACGAAGCGCA
>NZ_JAZHLI010000208.1:0-935 GCF_036549475.1 Aurantimonas sp. A2-1-M11
ACCGCTCGCATCGCAGGACAGACCGCCTTCGGCGCCATCCGCGACATCGCTGCTACGCTCTTCGCACCCGCTGCTCAGACCCTCTGATGCCAGCCACCTGAGCAGTTACCGATGATGAGGATGTCACCGGAGCTACCCTTCGGGATACGGACGACGAAATGATGAGGATCAACGACGTCGGGGACGCCAAAGCCGCGGGTCTTCCGGGTCTTCGTGTCGCTCATGACTGGTCCACTTCCGAGGTCTGTACGTCCTCCCCGAGCACTTTGAAGAACTGCTCCAAATCGTACCCGGTCTCGAAATCGATCCCCTTGACGGTGATCTGAACCATGGCGGCATCGTCGCCGACTCCCCGGCGAGCGATCGCGATGAAGTCACGTATGAATTGTGGGGCGAGGATTGTGTCCGACCCGAAGCGTGTTCGGACGTGGTTCGTTTCCGCGCCAACGTCGATCAGGACAGACGACAGATTGGCCTTGTTATCTTCAGCTGCTTTGAGGAAGGCAAAAGCGTCAGCGACACCCGTCTTCACCATCGCCTTGGTGTATTTCGCCTTTCTTGTCGGATCGATCTGCACATCCTCGGCCGAAGCCGCAATTTGGAAGTCCTTCAGGACGCTGAGGTCCGCGTCCGACGCATGGGTGTAGATTGTGACCTTCTCCGAGCCTTCCAACTCGATCGGCCCCGTGTAGACCTCGCCTTCTTTCGGGTTGGCGCCGGTGATGTTCCAGCGGATCTCCCCACGAGGCACGACGGTTAGGACGTTTGCATTGACTACTGAATCGGTTCTGTTGGTTTTGGGCTGCGACGGTATGACTCATCCAAGTGCGATTCCCTGTCGTAGCGGCGGAGATTAGCCATGGTGGCATGGTCGACCGGAACGGAATAGAGCAGAGGTGGGCGGCGGACGGCTCGAAGCGGGACGAGCGGGGCCG
>NZ_JAZHLI010000209.1:0-927 GCF_036549475.1 Aurantimonas sp. A2-1-M11
ACTCGCGCACGACCTCCCGGCAACTCGTCAACGGGTCAAGCCGAAAGACGCAAGCCTGAAACCGCTCTGAAACAAAAAAATCTGCTCCCCGCGGTCCAGGCCGGATGCGTACAATCTTTTCATGCAGGATGGAAGAGAAAAGCCGACATTTGTCGATTAGGTAGCGAGATCCAGCACCGGCACGATGTTGTGGTAAGGCAAGCCTGCACGATCGTTGAGATGTCTTACGTCTGCTTCCTGGTCCGCATCGAAAATGCACATACAGCGGCCATCGTCAGGGGAAAAAATAGAGCGGACATAATTGATCTGAGAGCCGTGTTCGCGCATTTGAGCCGCAGTAGCGATGGCAGCTTTCTGGGCGTCTTCGAGCCCGGTCGTATCGATGCCGCTCAGGTCACGTTCAACCATAAAGATGCTCATGCTCTTCCTCCTGTGTTCGCATGAGGCGATCTGACGCCACGGCTGTTCCCGAGGCCAATACCGTTTATCTATACGTGCATTCCCTCCGGTTATCCGACATGCTGAGTGCATTCGATGACGTGCATCCGGGGGAAGAAGATGGAAATGCACCAGATCCGTTACGCGCTGGCAGTTGCCCGCGCGGGAAGCTTCACCAAGGCCGCGGAGGGCTGCAATGCGTCCCAGCCGGCACTATCCAAGGCTGTGAAAGCGCTAGAGGCGAAACTAGGCTCCCCCCTGTTCCACCGAGAGGGCAAGAAGGTCCTTACGAGCGAGTTCGGCCGCAGCATGCTTCCGCACCTTCAACGGATCGTCGATGAGGCCGAAGTCACCCAAATGGGTCGTGTCCCCACAGGTGGTGTAGCTGACGGCGATGGCCGTGCGGTTCCGGCCAAGCCGGATTGATCAGCGTGCCACGGCTGGCAGGCTAACGAACGGATCATCGCTCAAGGGAGCGACGGATTCCAG
>NZ_JAZHLI010000021.1:0-76730 GCF_036549475.1 Aurantimonas sp. A2-1-M11
AAAATCGCCATCGCTCTCCACCATCGAAATCTCCTCCCGCAAGAATCAGAGGAGTTCGAAAGATTCAGCTCTTCAGCCGCTTGTCATCACCTTCTTCACCCGATTGCCCTGGGTCGCAACCCAATTAGGGTTGAGCCGCCAATATTTTAACGGCTCCAAGAGGTAGTTCCAGGACGAGCGAGGACCCATGGCGTGTTGCTGTTATCCGCCGAGGGTCCGATCCTGCTTCTTGAACCAAGCCAATGCACGATCGAAGTGCTCCGGCCGAAATTCGGGCCAATGTTCATCGAGAACATAGAAATCGGCATAAGTTGATTGCACCGGCAAAAAACCGCTCAACCGGCGACCGCCGCCCCACCGAACAATCAAATCCAGTCTGGATACATCACTGGAGCGAATCTGCCCTTCCTTAAGGCCGTCTAAGTCCCACTCCCAACCGTAGTTCGCCAGGAAGTTGACCTTGATGCCTTCGCCCTGACGGGTTCGATAGGCCTGAAGCTCACCGGGAAACAGGGGGGATTTGTCATCCCCCACGACCAGCACGGCTGCACCCCTACGTGCGATTTCTGTTACGAAAGCTACGCAGGCCGCACGGAATGCCTGGACCTGCGGCGAAGGTCGCTTGGTATTGTCCTGGGTAAACCCGTAAACGGAAACCTCCGAAATGCCTCGGCTTTTGCAGAGCTCGAAGAGGGCAAGGCCAGGATCAAGCCCGAACTGATAGCCTTCTTCTTTTGACAGGCCCCGGTCGCCTGCCCAGCGTCGATTGCCGTCTGGAATGAACCCTATGTGCCCGGGCAAAGACCGTCTTGTCATGCTCTTCCTCAGCTAAGAGGCCGTTTCGAATGGGTTGAGCGGCCGAACTTCGTATGTTTCCGAAAGATTGCTCAAGCCGATATGGAGAAAGTCATATGGACCGACCGCTCGCGAGCACATAGGCGCCGAGCGGCGGATCACCAGTGAGATCTGACCGAGGCGGAGTGGCGGGTGATATAACTGCACCTCCTGCGGCCAGATCCGACAGCACCCAAGTCATCGACCAATTGCTCCGCGCCATCGGCTATGCTGACGTGGCAGATGCTTGGAACGTGGTGAGCCGGGAGTGGGATTTATGCCTGATGAGCGCGTCGAAAACCTGACAAGGTGGATGCAGCATTTTCAGGAGCAACGGGATTGGCTGCTTTCTCTCGACTGGGCGGATGACAGAGGCGGCGCACAACAGACTGCGGATGAGATCGCCAAGACGATCGCGCTTTATCAAAAGCTGATCGAGAGGCGGCAAGCCCAGATCTCCGGACATGACTGACCCGAACGCAATCGACACGCTCGGCAAGCTGGCCGACAACGAGATGGGTTGGTGCGGCGCGACAATCAGGGTGAGAACACGCGACAATCAAGATGAGAGAGCTTCGCGGGCTCGGTTGCGAAGGGAGGGCGTAGCCCGACCGGAGGAACCGAGCCCGCGATGGCGCGAACTTTCGGGTTCGTGCCGCCCTGGCGGCCGTGCCGACCGGGCGATGGATAGGTCTTCACGTCATGAGGACCGCCATGCCCGGCCGACAGATCACCGACCACCAAATGAGGCTCTTCATGACATTGCGCCAAACCGACAATACGCCAATCGCCGCCGCGAAGGCCGGCTTCAGCACCGCCAGCGGCTACCGGATCGAGGCCGATCCTCGACCTCCCTCCACGAAACGGGCTCCGCGAACGCGGCGACGGCCCGATCCGCTCGAGCATGTCTTCGAAGCCGAGATCGTGCCGATGCTGGCCGCAGCGCCGCATCTGCGATCGATTGCCGTCTACGAGGAGATGCTGCGGCGCCATCCGGATCTTGGCGCCGGCATCCGCCGCACGATTGAACGGCGGGTCCGCCAATGGCGGGCGGTCCACGGTCCGGAGCAGGAGGTGATCTTCCGTCAGATCCACGAACCGGGCCGGCTCGGCCTGTCGGACTTCACCGACATGGCCGATCTGGGCGTGACGGTCGCCGGCGAGCCGCTCGACCACCGGCTCTATCACTTCCGGCTGGCCTATTCCGGCTTCGAGCATGCCCACGTCATCCTCGGCGGTGAGAGCTATGTGGCCTTGGCCGAGGGACTGCAAAATGCCCTGTGGTCGTTGGGCGGGGCACCGTTCGAGCACCGCAGCGACAGCCTCTCGGCCGCCTTCCGCAATCTCGATCGCAACGCCCGGGACGATCTGACCTGCCGCTACGACGCGCTCTGTGCCCATTACCGGATGGAGCCGTCGCGTAACAACCCTGGCATCGCCCATGAGAACGGGGTGATCGAAAGCGTGCACGGGCATCTCAAGCGGGCTGTCGAAGATGCTCTTCTGCTGCGCGCCTCGCGCGACTTCGCCGATCTGGTTCAGTACCGCCGCTTCATCGACGAGATCGTCAGCCGCCACAACACCCGCCGTGCCAAGCTGATCGATGCAGAGCGGGCGAAACTGAACAAGCTTCCCGACCGGCGTACCGAGGATTACGAAGCGACCGTGGTGCGGGTCACCAGCTCGAGCGGATTCACCTTGCGCAAGGTGTTCTACTCAGTGCCATCCCGGCTCGTCGGCCAACGTTTGCGGGTCCGTCTCTACGAGGACCGTCTCGACCTCTTCCTCGGCGCGACGCCGCTGATGACGCTGCCCCGCGGGCGGCCTGGCGCGAACGGCAAGCACGGTCACGTCGTCGACTACCGGCACGTGATCCATTCCCTGCGCAAGAAGCCCATGGCGCTTTTGGGCCTGGTCTACCGCGACCAGCTCTTTCCGCGAGACGCCTACCGGCGAACCTTCGAGGTCCTGATCGAGGCGCTTGTCGAGCGTCAGGCTTGCCGCCTCATGGTCGAGATCCTGGCCTTGGCCCATGAACGCGCCTGCGAAGGCGAGCTTGCGGCCACCCTTCATGCAGATCTTGAGGCCAGGCGTCTGCCCGACATCGCTCGTCTGCGGGCGCGCTTCACGCCAGATCCTGCCAGCCTGCCGAAGATCACCGTCGCGGTCGTTCCGCTCGAAGCCTATCAGGCGCTGCTCGGCCCCGCCGCGGGAGATGTCGCATGACCGTCTCCTCCGTCGACGTCGAACGCCTGTCGCTGATGTTGAACGAACTGCGCCTCCCGGCCACCAAGATGCTGTGGGCGCAGTTCGCCGAACGCTCCGACAAGGAGGGCTGGCCCGCCGCCCGCTTCCTGGCCACCATCGCCGAGCACGAGATCGCCGAACGAGCCCGGCGGCGCATCGAGCGGCATCTCGCCGATGCCCGTCTGCCGACCGGAAAAACGCTCGACGGCTTTAGCTTCGAGGCCGTGCCGATGGTCTCCAGGGCACAGGTCATGGCACTTTGCGCTGGAGACAGTTGGCTCGATAACGGCGCCAACCTGATCCTCTTCGGGCCGCCCGGTTCGGGAAAGTCGCATCTGGCGGCCGCCATCGGCCTGGCCCTCGTCGAGAACGGCTGGCGGGTCCTCTTCGCCCGCACCACCGATCTCGTCCAGAAGCTTCAGGTCGCCCGCCGCGAACTCGCCCTCGAAGCGGCCATTGCCAAGCTCGACAAGTATCATCTGCTGATCCTCGACGATCTCGCCTACGTCACAAAGGACCAGGCCGAGACCAGCGTGCTGTTCGAACTCATCAGCACCCGGTACGAGCGGCGCTCCCTGCTGGTCACCGCGAACCAGCCCTTTGGAGAATGGAACAGGATCTTTCCAGATGCCGCCATGACCGTCGCCGCGGTCGACCGTCTGGTTCACCACGCGACCATCTTCGAGATGAACGTCGAGAGCTACAGACGCAGAACCGCTATCGAGAACCGCCGCGGTCCTGGCAGACCACCTCAACGCGCCACTCCCAAAACAGCACAATGATTGTCGCTCCGCGTCAATCAACCTGAACGGCCCTTGCCATCGGCGCCACCGACGGCAACAATCTACATCGCCGCGACGCCGGATCTCTCACCCAGATCGTCGCTCGCTTCTCATCCAGATTGTCGCGATACAGGTTGGTATGGGCCTGCAATGGCTGCCACCGCACGCTTGGCCTGACCCTCGACGAGGCCATTAATCGATGGGGCCGGAATCAGGTGTTCGTGCAATGGGCGCCGCCGCTGAAATGCATAGGCTGCGGCAGCCGGGACATCAGCATGCGAGTGCAGGCGAAGGTGCCGGGGCGACGGGGCATGGGTAAAGGGTTCGCGAATTCATGATCCGTCGCGGCAAGTCGCGCAAGCGGTGCATATTCATTCCCTAATGTGCTCCTCGGAATTTCGTGCCATGCTAGCCCACTTTGCAGCCGGGAGGACGAGCATGGGTAAGGGAAGTCGTGAAGAGAAAAAGCCGAAGAAGGTGGTCGAAAAGGCAAACGCGTCAGCCCCCAGCACAAAAGGATTGCCAGCCGGGCCTATAAAGCCGTCCGCCCCAGCGAAGAGCACAAAGAAGAAATAGCTGCAGGACCAATAGAGCCAGTTAGACATTGAAGCGCGTTACCGCGCGGAGGAGTGCAGGTCGCTGGGCATACGTGTAAACGGGATGATGCGCGCTTTACCCCCTCCCGTTGTCGGGGGGGCATCTTTCTCTTTCCCTGCGCTAGCCTGCCACTTCCCCGTCCTTCCGGTCACCGCGCGCTACGATCTGCAGCGCGTCGTCCGGTAGCGGTCGCTGCAGCGCCGACGCCTCCGTCCACTCGGCCCGCATCCAGACGTCCATTTCCTCCGGTTCTGTGAAGATGACGGGCATCGCCTTCGGATGGATTGGCGCAACGACCGAATTGGGATCGGTGGTCAGGAAGCCGTAAAGGTCGGCGTTCACCTCCCCCTCCTTCGTCTTCCGCACGCTCGTCCAGTTTGTCCAGATCCCAGCGAACGCCTGCGGCGACTTCACGTTGCGGACGTTGGTGACGCCGCTGTCGACCTTGCGGCCCTTCAGCTCGAACTGCGGTGACGGCATGCCCCAGCGCATCATCGTCAGCTCGCGCTCGCCATCGGCGGCAGTGCGAACAACCGGTGCGGCATAGTCCGGGAAGACGCCGGGCAGCGACGGCAGATTACCCGTTCTGTCCCGCATGGCGCGGGTGAACTCGAGGATCGCCGTCTGGCCCTTGGTGATGGAATAGATATTGCACATGCCGGAGAGATAGGGCGAAGCAAGAAAAAGCCGCCGCCCCCAGGAGACGCGGCGGCTCGGCCAGATGGTCAGTTCGCAAGATCCAGAAGGTCGGCACCCCCGTTGCGAGCAGGCTAACGGATAGCTGAAACCAAAAAAGCCCCGACCACCTGTTGAGGCAGCCAGGGCATGATGCTCACTCAGGCGGATGACTTACATATCGCTGCGCCCAGCTGCCCACTCATCCACCTGCCGGTGGGCCTCTTCCTTCTCGACGCCGTATGCTTCCTGGATCCGTCCGGCAAGCATGTCCTTGTTCCCTTCGATCCGGTCGAGATCGTCGTCGGTCAGCTTGCCCCACTGTGCCTTCGCGCTGCCCTTGAACTGCTTCCACTTTCCTTCGATCTGATCCCAGTTCATGATTTTCCTCCCATTGTGGACGTGGGCATACAACGTGGAGCCTGAGACGGCAGTTCCGCTAGGTCCGCACAATGAATCGATTGGCAAAGAGCTGAAACGACAGAAGGCCCGACCACCCACGAAGGGCAGCGGGGCCGGATAGGTCCATGATGACGGGTGAAGGCTAGTCGCGGCCGCCGCGCTTGCGCAGCTCGGCCTCCAGTTCTTCCGTGCGGTGTTTGTAGGCGTCCCGCTCGCGTTCGGTCTTCTCCCGCTCCCGCCTCTCCCTGTCCTCTTCCTCGCGCTCGGTGAGGACGTTGGTGCGGTTGACGTTGGCCGACAGGGCCTCGACCGCGGCGACCATGGCCTTGAGGGTTTCCACCCGCGCCTTGCCGACGGTCTCGCTGTCCCGGTGGATCGTCAGGAGAGTCAGGTTGATCGCCTCGATCGACGCGGCCAGATCCCGAACCGACGAGCTATCGACCAGCGCCCCGGCCACCTGGGTGTAGGTCTCTGTCTCGCTTGCTGCCTTGCCTCTCTTCAGACTCAGCTTGGCGACGATGCCAGTGATGACGGCTGCGAGGAACCCGCCGATGTAGACCCCAAACTGATTGAGGAAATCAGGGTCCGTAGGTGCCGCCATTGCCACAGGCCCCCTTGTCGTGAAGAATCCGGGTGAGGCTGTAGAGGGCGAGCATCGACAGCATGAAGTAGGCCCAGAGGCCGGTCGACAAGAGCCCGGTCAGGATGAACGATATCCCGAAGCCGGTCGTGAGCATGGCGTAGACGATGACGCCCATGAAGGCGCAGCCGGCGCGCACGGTCGAGGTCAGCGTCTGCGGCTGCCGGCTGTAGATGATCGTGACGTGCAGGTCGGGCACGATGTCCGTCATGCCCTGAGACTTGGCCCACGCCGTGATGTCGGCCGCATTCACCACATCCCGCCGCACATACAGCGTCCGGGGCGCCGCATCGTTCGCCGCCGCCTGCATCCGGGTCACATTGCCCGGCGCCTGCTGTGCAGCCCGTGCCGCCTCTTCCGCCGCCGTCGCCTTCTCGCTGAAGTCGATCGCGTCGCCTTCGGCTTCGTCCAGTGCGTTCTCGAAGCCGGGGTACAGCCCGTCCTCGATGATCTGGTTCTGCCGGCCCTTGGCGAGCGCGCTGTCGGGCATGACGCCAGAGTTGATGTCGATCTGGAACGCCTGCGCTTTCTTCAGCGCGACGTCCGCCTTCTCGGCCTCCGACATTTGCGAAAGCGGCGACCACTCATAGTGGATTTCCGACGGGCGGGAGCCAATGCCAGAGCGGATCAGCGCCTCGTCGAGCGTGTAGATCGCCGGCTGCAGCTCCAGCTTCTGCATGCTCTCGATGCGATCGTGGTAATTCTTCATGTCGCTCTCGCCGGTGGCATTCATGCCGGCAGGCGACTGCCCCAGGAGGCGAGTGGCCGGAATGTCGGCCGCACCTGAGACGATGATCAGGAACTGCTGCAACACCTCGGGCAGCTGGGAGAAGCTGATCTGCTTCCGGTCGTAGGTCTCGTTGGCGTCCCGGATCAGGGATCCGGTTCACCGACTTGCCGACGTTCGCCAGCGTGAAGCGCTCCAGCAAGCGGCTGCGGTAATCCGGGTCGGCGACCATCGACATGAAGTCCGGCACGCCGAAGACATCGATGTTGGCTTCGAACACCAGGCTCGCGATGTTGGCCGCTGTGCTGTCCGCGTTCTTGATCGCGTCGAACACCGCCTGCAGAGAGCTTTCGCCCCAGCCGCGGTTCGGGCCCTTCGCAAGCCAGACGTCCGGGTGCGGCTGCCCCACGAACACCGCCAGACGCGACGGGTGGATGTTGGCGAACATGGTGGCGCCGGTGACCTGATAGTCCTTCGGCCGCCCATAGGTTTCCGCCAGCGCGTCCTGGTTCAGTTCGCCGGCAATGACCTCACGGCGCGAGAGGACCGTCAGATACTTCAGCCCGCCCTTGCCGATCCCGTTCAAACGCAACGGCTCTTCCGGCGACTGGTCCGTTCCCATGTAGATTGCCGCGCCGCCCCACAGCCGCGCCTTAATGCGCGCGTCGAGGAGCTTCTGCCACAGACCGAGCCGCTTTTCCTCGGCCTCGATGGCCTCGATCTGCTTGTTGTCGGCCTGCCAGTCCCGGCCCTTGCGGATCGAGTCCATCGCCGGGATGTTGACGATCTTCTGCGGCAGCCATGACCCCTGATAGGCGTAGAGCAATTGCTCGTCCGTCAGGAACGACGGGCCGTAGTAGGTTCCGGCCGCCTTGTCCCGGGTCGGATCCCCCATGCCGGAGGTCAGCGCCAGAAGGCTATCCGTCTGAAACTGGGTGCCGGTCATCGGTTACCTGACGTTGTCGAGCGAGTAGGTGCTGTGCCCGGCCATCTCGCCGACGGCATCGATGAACGGGTCGACCTGGTCATCGAACGACCCATCGGGGAACGCGGCAACCTCGGCCTCGAATTCCTTGAGCCACGGCGCCGACTTCGGCAGCACCACCAGCCCGGATGCGCAGGACGGAACGACGTCGAGCGCGCGGGTGTATTTGTCCTTCTCGCGCTGGATCGCGATGACCGGGATCGACTTGCGCTGCAGCGACTGGATCAGCCCCGTGCCCGAAACCTTGTCCTCGATCGCCATCTTGCGCAGGTGCCCATGCCGGCCCACGTCCATCGCCTTGCAGCGGTCCAGAGTGCGATCGCCGTGCTTTCCAGCTCCGGCGCCTCGAACCGCCCGCGAACGAGGTCCAGCAGGTAGGCCTTGCCGTCCCTGCCCGCGCCCCAGTGCTCGAACACGGTATAGTCGTTGCGTTCCTTGGTCTTCTGGGCCGTGTCAACGTAGATGCCGCGCCAGGCCAGCGGCGGCGTGTTCTCGTAGCGGCCCCACCATTCCGTTTTGAACAGGTTGCCACCGGCAACGACCGGATCCTGCATGGACTGGCCAGCGAAGACCTGAGGCGAACTCTGGAGCACCTTGATTGGGTCGATCGTGTGCTTCCCGGCCCAGAGAGGCCCGTTCGGCAGCCCGTGGCGGAGCAGGGTCACGTCGCCCGCCGGCGGCTCGTCTTCGCCGTCTATGAGGATCGGCAGCTTCAGCAGGTGCCAGTGCTCGCCCGAATCCTGCAGCAGGTGCGCGGTGAAGTCGTCGACGTGCAGCCGCTGCATGATAACGATCACAGGCACGTCTTCATGTGCCAGGCGCGACCGGAAGGTGTTCTCCCACCGCTCGTTGATGAACTTCCGCGTCGTGTCTGACGAGGCGTCGTCCGGCTTCAGCGGGCCGTCGATCACCAGGGCGCCGGTAAAGCCCGGTTCGGCCAGGATGCCTGCGCGAAAGCCCGTAATCGGCTCGCCCGACGCCGCGGCGCGAAGGTGGCCGCCATCAGTGGTCCGCCACAGCCCCTTCGCGTTCGTGTCCAGCCGCATCCTGACGGGCCAGTGTGCCTGGTAGCCGTCGAGATTGATGACGTCCTTCACCTTGGACGAATTGTCGAGCGCCAGCGCTTGCGCATAGCTGGCATGGATGAACCGGGCGCGCGGGTTGATCGCAAAGCCGCGGGCGATGAAGTTGACCACCGCGAGCTCGGTCTTGCCGTAGCCCGGCGGCACGTTGATGATCAGCCGGCGGATGGCGCCGGTGAACACCTGGTCGAGCGCATCGCAGATGACCTGGTGGAACGCCGCGACCGAGAATGGTTGGCCCTCCTTCTCGACGAAGAACTTCCGGGCGAAATCGAGATGCGAGCCCAGTAGATGTTCTCGCTCGGCCGCCCGGTCCTCCTCAGTCTTCCTCGCTTCCCTCTCGGCTCGGATCGCCGTCAACAATGCCGATCTGGACAAGTGCACGTTCAAGGGCTTCGAGCTCCGTGTCCGTCATCCCCTTCAGCTTGGTGACGTCGATGGTGGGAATAGCGCCGCCCGTCGGACCCCATGGCGATGATCCTGCGTCGGCCGCCCCCAGCCCCTGTCGAGCACACTGTTGGCTGCTGTGGCCCGCGCCGCTGCCGGTGCGTCGGTATCGCTCATGATCGAGGTCAGGACGCCGATGGCCTGCTCGGTGTGATCCCGAGCGATCTCGGTTAGCGTCCGCTTCTGCTGCGCATTGATTTTCGTGGACGAGCCCGGCCTGCGACCGGCGCCTGGTCGCTTTCCGCCACGCGCCATGTTTGATTACCTTTGAATTCTCGAACCAAAAGACAAGAGGCCGCACCAATCGGATGGCCCTAGCGCCCAAGGGAGCTCCTGTCATGCAACCCAAGACGCAGAAGCTTGTGGCGTTAGGAATTGGTGCTGTCGGGCTCGTTCTTTTAGTGATGATGGTGGTGGTCGAGAGCGAGCCGGGAGCGATCCCCCTCGCACTGCTTCTGATAGGGGTCGTAGGCTACATCAGCGGCCACATGCGTGAACGGTTTTCCAAGACGAGGTGATGTGCGTCAATTTTTGGTCGCGCCATCTTCGCTCCCTCTCAGCTTCGGCGGATTGGTCGCCAGATGCCGCCCCACGCTCGGGATTGTCTTCACCGCGCCCTTGATGCCGCCCTTGGCATAGCCGGCGGCGGGCAGCGCGTGATTTGCAGCCTGACATGGATAGGATCCAGCTTAGTTAGATACCGAGCAAGATTTTAGTACAATCCAGCTTGACGTTCGGGTAGTCTGTCAACGCCATCTCCAGAAGGATTTGACGATGACCGCCACTGCCTTTGCCGAATGGCTTGCCGCAATGAGAGCGGCAGGCCTTGCACGTTCCGACGCCGCCTGCGGTCGCCTGCTAGGCGTCAGCGCAAACGCCGTGGTGCTGATGAAGCGCAAGGGTGCAGATCATCGCACTGCTCTTGCCTGTCGCGCCCTGTTCCATCGTCTCGAGCCGTGGGTCGAGGCTAAGGACCTTTCCTGATAGCCGAGCGAATGATGAGGCGCGCGACCAGTGCGCCGAGCGCGTCTATGCTCCGGCGGCGGTTGCGGTAGCGGTGCATGCGGCCTCCAGAACAACGAAGCCCGCCTGCTTCCGCGGACGGGGCTGAGACGCGCTGCGGCTCTATGAGCGGGATGAGTGCGACGAGCAGTTACGCTCCAGTAGGAGGCGATGGCGCCGCGATGTCGCTATCGTCAGATTCGTCATATTCCCGCGAACGGCCACTATTGGGCAGCTTGCTCTCTTCCCGCTGTACGTTCTCAGTTTCCGTCTCACCGGACGGGCTGTCCTCAGTGGCGATCTTCGACCCATCCTCGCGGTACTGGGCACCGTCCCTACTCGTTTTGTTGATATCGGACATCGTAACTTCCTCTTGTTGCAGATTGAGGAAGGTTCGGCGCACGCTCCGGTTCCGTTGTCTGTGAATGTCGCTTGCTCTGTGCCGCCGGCGGTCCTGCGCTTCTTCGACTGCTCCACTTCAGCACACCGGCGGAACTGTCGCGCGGTTGTGCCATTCACCCTGCTCGTTCACATTAGAAGGAATGCCAAATGTCCGAGCCGGTAGCAAAGCAGTGGGAAATCGAAGCGGCTCGAATGCGTGGTCGCGACCTCACCTCGGAGGAGAAAGCGGCAATAGGTGAGGAGATCCTACGCGGTCACCTAAATCCGATGTTGTCCAAGCGACCCCTGAAGAGAGCCATTCGACGCACGATCGACCGTGTGCGTCCGAGCAAGAAGACTCGAACAGCTTAGGGCGCGCCCGAAGGCATCTTCCAAATCGAGGAACTCCTTATGAACACCGCAAACCTGCAGCTCGAAGGCCTTTACGTTGCGGTCTCGGCCCTGATGACTGCGCTCCGACAGAAACAGGTGTTGGCCGAGGGGGAGATCGATGATGCCCTAGGCCATGCCGAAACAGCACTGCTCTCAGATCCTAGGCGCCCGACCGAACTGAGCCCGGCCCATGCCGATGCAATCGCCTTCCCGCTCCGCTACCTCCGCCTGGCCAACAGGCGCTCGGCCAATGGGGAATTTCCGACCTTCTCCGAGCTTGCAGCCCAAGTCGGGCGCGAGAAGCCACAGCAAGCTCATATTCTGGCGCAGGAGCGCGAAGACACCGAAGTCTCCGAGGATGCCGACGTCCGGCGGCTGGAGGCTATTGAAGCCCAAGCCCGTAACCAGTGACAGCCGGACCAAGAGCCGCGTCTTCTTTTCACCCGGGCAGGATGACGTCTCGCCCCAAGGGTCGCCTTGACGCGCTCCTCGACGGACTGGGCATCCGGCTCATTCCGGTGAGGCGGCGGCGGTCGGAAGCCGATGCCGAAAGCCACGCCCGCGGCATGTGCCATTCGATCCGCAACGCCTATGGCGACGGGCACCTGATCATGGTCCTGCGGCTCATCCGGCAGTCTGGCAGGAACAAGACCGCCCTCTGGTCGGAAACCATCGGCGCCCTGTCCGACGTGCTCATACAGCGCCCAGAATGGCAGGAGAGAGCGTCAGACCTGTTCGACGCGCTCGACACCATCGACCTCAACAAGATGCGCCGGGAGGCCGTCCTCCGGCGTCCCTGGCCAGTGCGGGCGACGTTGCTTTCCTACCTGTTCCTCGCGCTGCAATCCCGGCTCGAGGCCGAAGCATACGATCGAGACCTATTCGGAGAGCAAGCGGCGTGAAAGACATCTCGGAAGACGCTGCTGATCGAATCCTTCGACGACGCCAGCCTCAAGGAAATCGGCGCCACCGTCGCCAGCCTCAAGAAGCGGATCGGCCTGAAGCTCGCGATCGTCGACCACGCCAAGATGATCACGCTGCCGGGCAGGCCGGGCGACATGTTCGCGGAGCGAGTGAACGGGCTCTATCGCGGGCTGAAGGCCATCGCCAAGAAGCACGGCGTGGCGATCGTCATCCTCATCCAGCGAAACAACGACTGGAAGGGCCGGAAGAACCCCCGGCCGATCCACAGCGACGCCTATGGCGGCGGAGGGGTGAAGCAGAACCTCGATGCGTTCTTCAGCCTGTACCGGCCCGAGTCCCTCTACACCGACATGCGGGATATCGAGCCCAAGGCCGACGAGAAGGCGCGGCTCACGGGGCTGATCGATGAGACCCGTGGCAAGGCGTGGGTGATCAACCACAAGCGTCGGCGCGGCACCCCGAACCTGTCCCGGATGGTGAAGTTCGAACCCGAGTTCACGCTGTTCTCGTCATTCGCCAGGCGCGATGACGACATGGGCGAGGAGCGGCCCTGATCGCCGACATGATGATCGTCGTCAAAGCCCGGTTCGTGGAAGCGATCGACACCGACGAGCAGGTTAGCACCCGGCTGGAATGCCCGCCCGCTGTCCGGTCCCTCTGGCCCGCCACGCAATCGATCGGCAGCGAGAACGATCCGGTCCCGAACATCTGGCGCCCGAGCGCTCTGGCGATCTCCCGGTCCCACGAGGTCATGCACGAATGGCTGATCGACTTCGTCCCCGATCTGGAGCATCGTAGGCTGCTCCTGGCATGGTCTGCGAGCATGGCCCGGCCGAGGAAGTACGGCTCCTTCGCCCGCTCCTCCCAACGGCGAAAATCCGCCGGCCAAGCGAAGAATCCATCGCAACCGCAAACGCAAGTGAACAATCAGACTACAAAAATTTCCAAATGCGATTCCCCTGCCATCTGGTTCGACGAGATCACGGCGTTCACGCCCGAGCCGCCCGCTACTTCCTCGGCCTCGCCCATAAACGTCTGGACGCGCTTGCCGCCGGGCTGGGCTCGCAAGGGCTTCTCTATGGCGACGAAGTCCGGACGATCCTTCCGAAGCATGATGAGGAGCTTGCGATGCAGATCGATCGCCTTCTCCTCGTAGCTCTCTCCGGAGGCCCGGATCAGCCCGGCCCGGATGGACGAGAGCGACCGCTCGGTGTCGTAATAGGCGAAGCCCGTGCACTGGGCGCCGTCGAGGCCGAGGATCAACACGGGTCAACCTCCTCTCGCAGGGCGACATCCGCGCACCGGAAGCAGGGTCCGTCTTCCGCCTGTCGCAGTGTTAACCTATGGTGAGAACGCTCAATCGGAGGAGGACATCCATGTTCGTGGAAATGTTCGACACGCCGGTTTTCATCAGAGACGGAAAGCACCTCGCCCTGGTAATCCGGAGCGTTCCTGACGCACTCGATTTTCTCGTCCCGTGGGTCGGAAGCAGGCACGACGTGCGAGCGGAGGCGCTCCTTCGCGCCTGCTACGATGTTCAAGCTGGCTACAAGCCGGCATCCATGGTGCAGAAGAACTTGATCACATTCGCCAAGTTCAACGACATTTGGGATGAACCCAAAACGCTCACGCCGTCGATCGAGGTAAGCGAGCAGATCGGCATTTCGGCCTGAGGTGTAAGGGTGGCAATTCATGCCGCCATACCCGCCATTCCGACAGCCGGCAGGGAGATCATGGCGTAGCCATTCCGGCTGTCGTGCGCAGGGACGCGGACCTGCATCTTGCGGATGATCAAGCCGTCGAAGTGGATCTCGGTTTTCGGCTCGGGTGCAGTGGCGGATGCGGCTTTCGGCGCCGGGTCCTCGTCAGCTTTCCGCAGGTGCTCCCGCAGTGTCGTGTGTGCAAAGCTGGTGCCGAACTCGGAGTTCACCCGCGCCGTCGCCGCTATGATGGTGACGCCAGCGCCTCGGAGCGACATGAACCGCTCGACCAGTCCGGGGTAATCCGTGACATGCTCGGTGTGCCGCGTGACGCCGGCCTCCCGAATGATCGTGTCCACCGTGGACGTTCCCATGCCGCGGCGTTGGGCGATCGCGCGGGGAGTATCGCCGGCCAGATATTCCTTGATGATCGCCGCGTTGCGCTTGCTGCGATCGGCTTTGGACAGGTGCCCCATCACGCGCCTCCTGCTCGTCGTCGAGGTCTTCGCCGTCGCTGCCCTTGATGAGCTCGGCGGCCGGTTCAGCGCGGCTCTCGACGATCTCTGTCATCACGCCGTGCCCGCGCTGCCAGCCGCGGATCCAGTCCTCGCCGTCGGCGGTGTTCTCCGGATACGGGCTCTTGCAGGGCTCATCGTCCATGCCGGCGATCTTGCCCGCGTGGAATGCCGGGCTGTCCGTCGGCTTCTTGCCTGCCGGGAACATGTCGAGCTGACCCTCAGGATCGGTGGACCATGCGATGGCCTCGGCGCGGGCCCGGAGCTTGGCCCTGACCTTCTCCTCGCCCTCTGGCGTCTCCATCGCGATCATGTCCTTGATCTGATCGAGGCCGTGGTCGCCGAGGTCGGACTTCAGAACCTTGCAGACGTTCTTGAGCGCCGCGTCGGTCAGCTTCTTGGCCGCCATCGCCTTCTTGTAGGCGCGGAGGTGAATGCGGCCGAGAGCCTGGCGCTGGTCGGCTGTGAGGTCGGAATTGTTGTGGCCCATGCCGGGCGCGTCGTCGTTCGATGCCTTGGTCATGTCAGATCCTTTCGCCAGGGCGGGGAGATTGAGGGCGGGTGTAGGTTCCGGCGCCCGCGAGATCGTCCTCGGCTCTCAGATCGATCAGCCGTTCGATGACGCGGTTCAGGGATTCATGCAGTGGGCGGAGAGGCCCAGCCAGGGTCGGGGCTTCCTCGCAGGCTTCAGCCGATTGCCGCGGCAAATGAGCAAACCCGTTCCCACGCGCGGCACGCATCGGCTGTGTCGAGAGGCCTGCCGCCTCCCGCTTGGAAACCGCAGGACGGGTGTTCGTATTGGCTTGGCGGAGGGCGGTCATTCCGCAGCCTCCATGATCGGCACTGCGGCGAGGTGCGCGCAGTTCGACGAGACCAGGGCCGCAGCGAGCGGCGGGCAGACGGAGTTACCGACGCACGAGATCTGGTCGCTCTTTGTCAGCCGACGGGAGAGCCCAGTGTCGGGGTCGACGAACGAGATGTCGTCGATCTGGTAATCCGCGGGGAAGCCTCGGGCGAGGAACAGTTCGCGCGGCGTCAGCATCCGTAGGCCGATGTCTGTGATGATGTAGGGCTCGCCGGCGACCTCGACCGTCACGAGACCAAAGCGGTCGCGGGTCGTCACGGTCGCAAAGGGATCATCGACCGGCTGTCCGATGCCGGCCCCGTAATATTTGACCATGAAGGCCGCGACGAGTACGGCATGGCCGCCGCCGGCAGTGACGGTCTTCAGCGGCCGTTCGACATCGCCTTGCCCTCCTGCCGTGTTCGACGTGTAGAGATGCGACAGATGCGCCGCGACGACGCCCTGCTGCGATCCGGTGGCGGTGATCGTCGACTCCGGACGATCTGCCGGTTGGCCGGGATTGACGCCGCCGATGCGACGGCTGTCGTTGTTGTGCTGGGCGAGGAAGCCGGCGACCGAGGTGCGAAGGTCCGTCATGTCGATTTTAGGAGACGGTCGAGGTATCGTCTCGCAATGAGCCGGCTCTTCGTTCCTGTCGTCATCGTCCTGTCGTTTGCGCTTTTCGCGTTCTTTTTCCGGTACGAGCATGTCCGCATGCGGGAGGACGTGATTTTCCGCTACGATCGCCTCACTGGCAGGACCAGATTGTGCACAGCCAAGCCCGGCGAGAACTTCGTTGGATGCATCGCCGATCAACCTTAGCGGGGCTACCAGCGTCGGCGCGATGATCGCGTGCTGGTCCTTGTCCGAGGCGGCGATAGTGCGGATCGGCTCGTCAGCGCCGCGGAGTGAACCTCCATGCTGGGCCGCGGTCAGGACCGGAGCGATGACGCCATACTTCTGCCCGCCAGCGTGAACAGTGCCGATTGGCTCGGTCATGCCGTCACCGGCCAGCAGGACGAAGCGATCAAGATCATCCTTGCAGCGAGGCGCAGATGACCGGCCCGGAGATCGACCTCGTCACCCGGCTTCGCAATAAGGCGAACTGGATCCGGCTCATCGCGAGAACGGAAGGGCGCAACACCTGCGACGATGCCGCGGATGAGATCGAGCGCCTGCGGGCCCGGAAGCGGGAGGAGTAGCGGATGGGCGCGAAGCCTCTGGCAGCCACGCAAAGACAGGTCGCGGCGATTCTCTGCGGCGCCAAGGCGGCCGGGGTGACGCTGGAAATCATCGCCGAGAAGGATCGCGTCCGGTTCCTGCCGGCGGGACCTGGCGAACCACCCAAGCCGAAGACGAAAGTTGACACGGGCGAGCAAGGCTATCTCTGATGGCGAAGATGCCGCGCCCTCGCCCACCCTTCGTCCAGCGGGAAGTCTCCCGTCATGGCTAGATCGTCTGGTACTTCCGGCGGGGTGATGGCCCGCGCGTCCGGCTGCCAGGTGAATTTCAGTCCGCCGAGTGGACCAAGGCCTACGAGCGCGCTCTGACCGGGTCCAAGGAAACCGAGGATCGCCAGCGCACCGCCTCGGGCACGCTTCAGTGGCTGGTCGACCGCTACATGCAGAGCGCACCGTTCCTCACAATCGCGCCGTCGACACAGCGAATGCGCGCCAACGTGCTCAAGAGCGTCTGCAGGACGGGCGGGAGCCTCAAGCTCTCGACTATCACCCGCCAGACCATGGCCGCGGGACGAGACCGCCGTGCGACGACGCCCTTCGCCGCCATCACCTTCCTCAAGACGATGTCGCAGCTCTTCGACTGGGCGGTCGACGCCGACTACATGGCGACGAATCCCGCCAAGGATGTGAAGCGTCCCTCACCAAGGACCGACGGCTTTCAGCCGTGGGCCGACGAGCACATCATCGCCGACTGCGAGGCCTATCCCGTCGGAACCCGGGAACGCCTGGCGATGGACTTGATGCTGTTCACCGGCCTCGCCCGCTCAGACGCGATCAAGGTCGGCCGCCAGCACGTCCGGGATGGGGTGATCGAGTATCGCCGGGAGAAGACGTCGGCCCCGATCTACATCGCCATTCTGCCGCCGCTGCAGATCTCGATCGACGCGACGATGACCGGCGACATGGCATTCCTGGTCACCAGCCGCGGCCAGCCGTGGGGTAGCGCGGCGAGCTTCGGCAACACCTTCTCCGAATGGTGCGCCGAAGCCGGCCTGCCGGTGCGGGCGCACGGCCTGCGCAAGCGCATCGCCACGATCATGGCCGAGGGGGGCGCGAGCAACCGTCTGCTGGATTCGTTCTTTGGCTGGTCGTCGCCTGGAATGGCGGCTCATTACACCCGTCGGGCCGATGCGCGAGCGATGGCCTTGAAGGCCGCCGAGGGACTGAACGTGAACAGTCTATCCCCGCACATGAAACCTTCTAGCCCCGCACCCACCCGCAAACCCTTGTAATGCAGGCCTTCCAAAAGGTGGTGGCGACCCCGGCAGGATTGCGAATTGCCGCTCTAAGATGCTGATTTTGCTTGGGATTTAGAAAGGTGCGGCGCTCAATCGGGGCCGTTGTTCCGGTTGGGGAATTTGATGGCGCCGCCGCACTACTCGCCGTCTTCCTCGCTCAGAAGCTCCATGATCTTGAGCGCCGTCGGATAGCTCACGGCCCGGTTCAGCTTGAGCCAGACATTGCCGTCTTCCTGCTGGCGCATCTCAAGCGGAGAGACGGCCCGCTGCACCTCTGGCGTCCCGCGCGTTGGAAGGAGCTCGTCCTCCTTCTTGCCAAGCGCATCGGCTATGGCCTTCAGCTTGTAGTTCGACGGCAGCGACCGGCCGCGGATATAATTCGAGACGTCGTAGGCCTCGATCGTGCGGCCTGCCGGAACATGCTTCTTGGCCGCATTGACCAGATCCGCCTGCGTCCAGCTGAAGTGATTGAGTTCCGCCTGGAGCCGCCGCGCGAATTCCGTCTTGATCTGATCGCGGGTCGCGTCCGCCGGCAGATTGCCTGACGGCGCCTCATTGCGGTAGTTCATGTCTCGCCGTGGCATCGGTCGCGTCCCTTAGCAATACGAACGGTATTCCGTTCTGCTATTATTGCTAAAACTACGATGCTAACTTTGCAAGAGGCAGAAGGGCCGGCTGGTTAACAAATCGCGACGGCAGCAACGCTTCACCTCCTGTAGGGGAAGCGTAGTGGGCGCGCCGGACGTGGAAATGTAGGCTACCGCTGAAGCTCGTCGAGGGCCAGATCAGTAGCAGCGTTGTGTGTCACCCGCGCTAACTCAGCTACCCGGCGAGCCATCTGCACAAGAGCTTCCGTCTCGCCGCTCGAAAGGTGCAGCGTACCGAACGACGCCCTCGCTGCGCGTACGATCCCGTCAAGCGCCTCTGCAGCCTCCGCAGCGTCCGCCGCTGTTACCTGTAGAGCCTCCAGGCGATCGTCTTCCCCAAACGGCGCGGCACTGATCCGCACCCCGCGCGGCAGCAGACTGCCCCCAAATACGTCGCGTGAAGGATGAGCCGCCTGGCCGTTCGCCATTACCGATACCCGCATCTTTGAACCTCAGACTCTGAGCGTTGCGCCCCAAGGATGCGCGGCATATCATATGCGTTTTATATGTCAAATACACAGGATATGCCGGTTATGTGTCAGGGAAAAACGGTGCTAAGCCCCTCGCCAGAAGATTCTGTCGAAGGTTCAGGGATGCCAAAGCCGAAAGTCATGGATGCGCGGAAGATCATTCCGATGCCGTCGGAACTGGTCAAACGGATCTCGGATTTTCGGCATGGCGAGCGTATCAGCTCAGAGGCCGAAGCCATCCGATTGCTGATCATGGCCGGGCTGAAAAGCAGGGGCTACCCGATGAAGGACCCCGCCACGAAAGACGAAGAATCGGAATGAGCGACGCTCCGCGGTCTGGCGATGCCGTCCAGCCGCCGGACCCGCACACCATCGACACCCTCGGCAAGATGGCCGACAACGAGATGGGTCTCGTCTGGTATTGCGGCGACTGTAATCGAAAGCTCGGGCTTGATCTTGACGGCGCGATCCATTTGTGGGGCCGAGATCAGGTGTTCGTAGGATGGAAGCCGCCGATCGTATGCGCCGACTGCCGCAGCCGGAATGTGTCGATGCGGGTGCAGGCGAAGGTGCCGGGTCGCTGAAACGAAAAAGCCCGGCCGCTCCACTGAAGAAACGACCGGGCCGGTTTTGACGCACTCACGATGCGCGCCTGCGATAGTATCGATGTGAGAAGGTTGCAGCAATGCAGCTTCGTCAACGCCGCCGGCTCATCTCGTGGCGCAGTTCCTGCACCTCTTCCTTGTGATCGATCACGGCCCGGGTATGCGCGTCCACCGCTGCCGTGAGCGCCCGCGTCGCGGCCGCCTGGTCCCTCACTGCCATCGCGGACTCCGTCGTCGCGTATGCCTGTCCTGTGACCTCGGTGGTCAGGCACTTGATCGCCTGGCTGTCGAAGAAGTCTGTCGCCACTTCAAGTCCGGCTCGGTTGGTCGGTTCCGGTGCGCTTTTCCCCCTCTTGAACCCGAGCCCGGCAGCGAGGCCGACGATCAGGATGACGAGGGCATTGGCGAGACTCTCTAGGTCGATTCCTGCCAGCCACTCCATGCCTACCGCCTCGCTGCATTTTTCCCCACGTCCGACCAGGAGCGATAGGTGTTCATGATTTCGAGCAGCACCATGGTCGACCAGCCGATGACGCCCGAGAGCGCCCCACCGCCGCTGACGGCCGCCAGGAGGAAGCCGAGGCTGACTTGCGACCAGATCGCGACGCCGATGATCGATGCGACTGCGCGAATATGCGGCGAGAAGGCGAAGCCCTTGAACGTCCCGTTGATGGTCAGTGCAGCCATCCGAACCAGACCGCAGCCGGCGAACACCCACGCCCAGGTCTGTTCGGTCGCCCAGCGCGCGAGCGTGCTGTAGGACGGAGACAGGGTGAACATGTCGGGCATGACCTGGAGGACCGCCCACATGCCGATCGCCGGCCAGAGCATCACCCACTCTGACACGCGGATCGGGAAGTGGTCGGCGACGCCACGGTAGATGCGCAGAACCATCATAGCGCCACCGCAGGCGATCTGATCAACCAGACCAGCGTGACCACCAGCCCAGCGACCGTGCCCCAGAACGCAATGCGCAGCACGCTCACGATGCTGGCCCGGTGAACCGCTTGTCGGTCGCACGGTATGCCCCGAAGGCTGCCGCTGCGGCGCCGACGAGCGTCATGACCGCCGCGCTTACCTCGGCTGTGTTCAGGTCGGACGGCAGCACGTCGAACGAGACGACGACGGTCCAGATGGCGCCAGCGATCGCGGTCCACTTACCGGCGCCGACTGCCTTGCCGCTCTGCTCGATCGGTGAAAGGTCAGGCTTGAGCGGCGGGCCGCCGTTGTGTCCGGTCGGTGCAGGCATGACTGGCTCCTCGATGACTTCGGGACGTGGGACAGGGATCGGAGCCGGCGCTGGCATGGCGTCGCCGAGCTCCTTCATTTCGTCGATGACCCGCTCGAATTCCTCCGGGCTCACCAGCGCCTTGTTCAGCGGATCGCCTGTGTAATAGCTCTGCCCGCGCACAAGCTGCCGATGCTGGCCGCGCACACCCGACAGAACCGGGAACGATGCCCACTCCATCGCGAGCTGCTTGGCGAACTCGGTACGGCTGATCTGGCCGGCCATGAACGCCTCGTAGCCGCGGCGCTTCATCAGGTGGAAGCCGAGCCGGTCCTGCAGGTCTGCGTCGAGGATTTGCGTCCCGCGCAGCCCCAGCTCGCGCTTCAAGTCCGTGAGCGTCGCGCGCATGAACTGGTAGCCACCGGTGGCCGACGAGCCGAAGCGGTTCGACCAGGACGACTGCGCCCCCAGCACCTCGTCGATCGTCATCTGCGTGACGGGTTTCGGAAGCTTGTCCTGATTGAAGCCGAAGATGACGTTGTAGCCGGACGGGCCATCGGTGCCGACTTCCGTGGCGCGCACGAAGTCGAGCATCCGAGCCGCGGCGAGCGGAACGGTGCGGTCCATCAGCCCCTCCCCTCATGCAGGCGCACGAAGGCGCGCCCCTGTGCGGACGTGTCCATGGTGGTTCTCCTGTGGGTGTTTGAGTGTGGCGCCCGCTTGAGGCGGGCCATTGTGGATGATGTGCGGTCGGTGGTAGACGCGCCGGGCGAACGAGCCTTTAGGAGAGTGGGCGAAAATCCCCTTCGGTGGCTGGCACGCATTGCGGACAGGAGCCCTACGATGGCGCTCGGGAGAGGTTGAGCATGCTTTTTCGAAAACGAGTTGCCGGCAGCCTCAACACACTTCGTTACGTGTTTGACCACCCTATAAACCGAGACAACCGTTTTCGAGCGTTGTGGCGACTTGGGCAGTGGCAGTGCAGAAGCCGGTTGACTTCGAGCGAGATAGTTTTCGATTGGGTTGGCGACTCAAAGCTCGCTGTTCGAAAAGGCATGTATGGCGCTACGGGTAACATTTACTGCGGAATCCATGAATTCTCTGAAATGGGGTTCATTCTTCACTTCTTGCGCCCCGACGACCTCTTCTGCGATATCGGAGCGAATATTGGAAGCTATACAATTCTCGCTTCGAAGGTCACAAGTGCTAAGACCTACTCGTTCGAGCCGGACCCAGTCAGCGCTGCACACCTGGCGACGAACGTCACGCTGAATGGCGTGAACGATCTGGTTCAGGTCCACCAGATTGCACTAGGCGCAGAAAGCGGCCACGCCAGATTTACGATCGGGCAAGGACCAGTAAATAAAATAACTAGCGACGCTAGAATTTCGACAAGGGAAGTTCCCGTCCGCAGCCTGGATTCTGTCCTGGATGGTCGATGCCCTACGGCGATGAAGATTGACGTCGAAGGATATGAAGAAAATGTGCTGCGGGGGGCGACTAGGACTCTAGAGAACCCAATATTGCAGGCCATAACTATTGAGACCATGACGCCCTGGCTAGAGACAACGGTGGCCGCGGCAGGCTTCCGTAAAATTTATTACGATCCCCGCACACGCCGTCTGTCAGAAGTGCGGCCTGATTTTGCGATTCACAACACCCTTCTCATTCGCGACCAAGCTATGGTCAAGGATCGGCTAGTCACCGCACCTCCGTTTTCCATATTTGGCCGCCATTTCTGAATGTGCATCTACATGCTTTTCATTGGAATCATACCTGCGTAAGCGCTTCGATCGCTGAACCGGAGGTTCGCCAGCCAGCTTGCCGGGCATGGCACGCGAGAGACCGCCGGCTTTACCGAAACAGGCTCTGTGGTATGGGTCGGACAGAAAAAACAGGAGCTGACGGGAAGTCACTCAGATGCGCAGACCTACGCTCGTCACCCTCGGCGCGATTGCTTTCGCCGCAAGTTTTCTATCAGGCGCAGCAATGATGCATTTTCGTTTGCCGCAGCTGTTGCTGTCATCTGTTTCCGGAAGTGTTTATTCATGGGAGACACAGCCGCTTTACAGGCACCGGGCAGATCTCTTTGAACGACTGGCGGCCAGTTCCGAAGTTACGATGATTGGGGACTCCATAACCGCTCTTGGGGAATGGTCAGAGATACTCCCTCGGCTTCGAGTGGCCAATCGCGGCATATCCGGCGATACAACCCAGGGCGTTCAGAAGCGGCTGGGCCCCATCCTCGCCACCGACGCAGACGTCTATGCTATCATGCTGGGCGTAAACGATTTCCGGTTGCTCGGGGCTTCGGCATCCGACGTTTTCAGTCGCTATGAGACAATCGTTGACGCCCTGCCCCGGAGTTCGGCGGTGGTCGTGTTCTCTACCCTGCTCGTGTCTGAAGACGGATCAGAAGAGACTAACGAACAAGTCCGGCAACTCAATTCGCAACTTTCAAACAAATGCAAAACTGAGAAGTGTGCCTTCGTTGATCTCAATGCCTCCTTGGCCCCCAACGGCAGCCTTGATGAACAATTTTCGCTCGATGGCCTTCATCTGAACGGATCCGGCTATCTTCTATGGGCGGACATTTTTCAGTTAAAGCTCCGGGATGTAAGCCCTCAATTAGCAGGCGATGCCATAGACGGCGAGCGCGGTTCTGACCTCGCCATAGGCGCTGAGCAGCTCGGAGTCCGTTAGTACCCGGTGCCAAACGAGCGCCGCAGCAAAGTCAGAAGGATTTGCAAGTGAGGAGTTTCGCAGTGTTCCGAGCGCGACCTTCCGTGTATCCACGACCCTCGTAGCCGTTCCGGTGGCGGTGTTACCTTTGACCCGAACGCCGCCTTTGAATTCGTCGATAGCAAGGCTCGGATTGACCAATCCGCCAACTCGCCCAGAGACCATCCTGAACTCTGACGTAGGCGCTGCCGGGGCTCCTGTTAGATCAATCGAAAGTCCGCTCACAGAGCCCGCGCTTGTGGCCACCTGCAGCCTCTGAACGGTATCGCTCAATTGAAACAGCGCTAACTGACCCAAAACGCCGCCGGGACCTGTTGCCATGTAGATGCGGCTTGCGCTGCCGCCGTAGGCAAACACCGCAGCCACAGTAATGTTCTCGGCATCGCCCACCATCAGGTCAAGCGTGTTCTGATAGTTGATGTTCGTAATCTTGTGATCGCCGTAGGCCGGCGATCCGATCGCCTGCGCATCTGTCGAAGCCAGCGTCGCCGCGTTTACGCGGCTTGTCGCCAAGTCTCGACCGAAAGCGAACTCACCGACGAGCCCTGCCCGGTCGGTCGTCAGGTTCAGGAACCGACCGACGTTACTGGACGAGTAGTTTGCATTCGGATCTCTGAAGAGAAGCATGGTATCGTCCGATCCTAGATTTCGAAAATGGCGCACCAATTGTGCATTGGCCTGTTGATGCCACTCGGGTCGAAAACGACGCGATCACCGGCACTGTCGCGCAGATTTCCGCGAGGGCCTGTGGTCCTGCCGGCGGCATAAGTGCCACCCGGTCCCCATGCGTAACGGACCTTGAAACCGACGGGCAGCGTCGACGACGCGATGATCTTGACGCGCGTCGGCCCGAGAAGCGACACGGACGAAATTGTCAGCGGCGACCCGCCGCTATCGACAAGTTGAAAGCCGAAATTTCCGGGATTGGTGACCCAAGTCGTATCAAGGACAAGGGGCGCCGCCGGAACATCGAACTCGACAATGCAGGAGGTTCCTTGCGAGACCTTCGTCAGGGGTCGCAGGCACCGCCAAGACAGGCCGTCGATGATCACCCGCTTATAGGCAAGCCCCAGATATGCGCCGAGCCAGCGATAGGACGGTGCGTCCAGATGGACATTGTCTGATGTGTCCATCTGATAGATCGGCGTCACCAGATGGATGTCATCATTCGTGATTGCAGCGTCGAGCTGGGCCAGCGCAATGTAAGGCGTTGCAACCCCGTAAGCGCTATGCCCCGAGGTCTGGTAGCTCAACATCTGCACGTCTTGTGCCTGACCGGTGCGCGTCTTCACAGCCGCGTCCCATTCTGCAAGCAGGTCAGCCATAGCCGCAGCGTATGAGGTCCGCGTCGACAAATTAAGGTAGTCGCTTTCGCCCTGGACCCACCCAAGCGAACGCAGAGATGTGGGCTTGCCGTCGATAGCCCCGAGCGCGACGATCCGGTCGATCGCAGCCATCGCGTTCGTGAAAATCGTCGATCCCAGCCGATGCGAGCCAATCGGGGTTGATCCCTGGCCGGGCGCCATCCCGACCATCTGAAAGCCGCTGGAATCAGAATTCAGCCCGTTCTCCGAAAGAACCAGTTCGTTGATCGCGTCCGTCATCCCGGAGACGGGCGTCTCGCCTTCACCGCTCACGAGAGCTTCAACCAGCGGGGCCAGCGTCTGGCCGGTGTATGGCGTCGTGGCGCGCGTCCGAACCCCGCCGGAGAGCATCCTGGTATTGTAAGCCTGAGACACGCTGAGGGCGACGGCTCCAGCGCCGGTCGCAAGCGACTGACCGTCGACGACGATGACATCGCGCTCGTAAAGCCAGTTGCCGGTTGACCCTACCCCGGCGCCGCCCCCGATCTCTCCTGCGGCTGAAACCAGCGTGCCGCCTGTGTCAATCCGCAGGGTTGCGTAGCCATAGCCATCGACGAAGGCTACCAGAACACCCCGAGCATCGCTTTCTGCCGGAAAGACCCTCTCCAACGTGTCAACTCTGCCGGTAACGACATCCAATTCGGACAGCGCATCCGAAGTTGGATAACGAGCCATTTCCGTCTGGGTCGATACACTGTCGCGTCGGTAGCGAATAATCTCGTTGCCCGAGACCACCATGAACTGCACGCCATCGGCCACAGCAGCCCGTCCAGTCGCTATATCCGTATAGACGTTGGCATTGATGGTGGCCGCGTCTCGCGCAGCCTCAGCGCCAATACGGGCAGTGACCGCGCCGGCCTCGGCTTCTTCCGCCTGCACGGCGGAAGCGCCTATGTCGACGACTGCCTGTAGCGACTGTTGCAGAAGCAACGCAGCGGCAGGTGTCACGTCGCCAATGGGGCCTCGCGCTGGCAGAGCAATATCTGGGCCGCGCACACTGGTGTAAGCCATACGGATCTCCGGGCGTAGAAAGACCCGAGCGGGGCGAGTCTAAGAGTTTCATTTTGGAAGGAGGTGGTTAGGACGCGACTCGACCTGGGTGGACTATCAAAGGGCCGCGAAAGCGCTCGCGGCGAAGAAACCCGCCAGCCAATGTGCCAAAGGGCTCTGACTGGACGCAGAAGTGATCCCACTTGCCGATTGGAATGTCGGAAATCACCGTCTCACGCTCGACGTAGATGCTGGCGAGGCCACCGGCTGCATCGTCGATGACGATTGTGCCGTCTTCGGTGGATAGCTTTTTGATCAGCACCGAGTGGTCGTAGACGGGCCGGATGAAAATCTCGATCGTTACATCGGTCAGATCGCTTGGCTCATCGCCTTCCAAAAAGCGCGGAAGCGGATCAAGCCAATCCTCATCCTGTACAATCTCACAGGTGGCTGTGGTGTAGGGCGGCTGAACGACGACCACGGTCATGCTTTCTCCAATCAGGTTACAGGCCCGACACCTGCCGACGTGGCAGTGTCTGAACCTTCGGAATTGGTGGCTGTGACGGTGACGGTAATCGTGGTGCCGACATCGGCGGCAACAAGCGTGTATGTGCTGGCCGTCGCTCCAGAGATGGCTACGCCGTCACGCTTCCACTGGTAGGCATAAGTCGGCGTCGGATAGCCCGACCACGTGCCTGTCGTGCTGGTCAGCGTCTGGCCTTCTGCCGTCGTCCCAGAGATGACCGGAAGCGCCGAATTCGTCGGGGCGAACTCAATCGTGATGGGATAATCGCCAGACCACGGGCCGACCGCTGTAAAGCCCGCGTTCATGCGAATGCGTACCTGATGCAGCCCGCCTTCGACCACGGCACTCTCCGCGCTGTCGCGCGTTTCAGCAACCGTCATGGCCGTGTAGGTTGAAGCGGCGTCGGCTCGGAACTGCACTTCGTAATTGCGGTTTAGCGCCTGGCTTGGCGTCCAGTCCGCCCGAATGGCCGGCCCCGCAATCTGCGAAAGCGTGATCGTCGGAGGCGTAAGGTTTAGAACTGGCGAAGTGTCTGGCGGGACTGATGTTGACGTGCCCTCCTCTGCTGTAGTCCAATCGTAGGACGCCGCATTGGCGGACCGCAGGGACAGGCGAACGCCGCTCCAATCCTGCGCGATCTCCGGGCCGCCCTCGACCCAATACGGGCCGTTGATGTCCAGTTCCGGCCAGTTCAGCGTGATGACGCGCTCGCCGATGACGTTGAGCCCGGCAAGGTTCGCCGCGATCTCACCGACCCAATCGCTGTTCTCGCGAGCCATGCGGATCTTGGTGAGGCGTCGCGCCTGGCTATGCGACGGCACCTGCACCATGTCGGCAGGGACGGTGACAAGCTGGCCGGTCGCGGCGATATCGGCAGAGTCCTGCCACGGCTCGCCTTCGTTCTCTACATAGCCAAGCGCGGGATCGAGATACTGGATCGACAACTCGTTGAACCGGGACATTGCATCCGGCGGGGCGAAATTGGTCTCGATGATGTGGCCTTCGTCCGCGTCGATCGTGACGGTGGGCTCTTCCCACTTTCCGCCCTTGATCGAAACGCGACCATCCTGCGTTGGGAACAGCCGAGCGTCGCAGGCTTCCAGCAATCTGGACAGAACGTCTTTGCGCGCTTCCGTCAGCGCAACCGAAGTGGCGACGCGATAGCGCCGCTCACTACCGCCTGCGGCCAACGGTACAGCCTCGTCACAGAGGTTCGCCATGGCGATGAATGACGGCAGATCCATCTTGGCAATAGACCTGTCGTATCCGTCCTCATGCGTCAGGTAATCGAGGATGACGAGCGCCGCGTTGTCGCTCCACTCCCATGTCGCCTTGTTGCTATGGCGGTGCGCCCCGCTTCCGCCGGAAACAGTAGAATCCTTGCGAGGGTCGTAGATGCGAGCGCCACGCACCAGCGCCGAAAGCTGTGGTTCGCCTGATGGGTAATGCGCCTGAAACTCGTCGTCAGGGCCGGTCTTGCAGTAGACCACTGCATAAGCAGTCCCTCGCAGGCGGTGGTTCGTTGTCCACTCCGAAAAAGCGCCATTAAGATAGGCATCAACCGTCTGGTCATCGGTGCCGAGGTGCGTGGCAATCCGAACAAGCGGGTTTGAGCCGTTTTCGTATGGGGCAGTTTGCACCCAGCCCGCCCCGTCAACCGTTACGGCAGAATCCTGCAGGTAAATTTGTTCGATGGCGTCGATCTGACGCGAGGAAATCAGGATCGCCTTGTAAAGAGTACCGTCGCGGCTTTCGTAGAACGCCAGCGAGCCGGCCACCTTCATCCGCCCATAGTGCCAGACGCGGGGCGGGACCGCCTGCCGGGCCTCTACCTGCCCGTCACTCGGCTTCGGCTGCTGTGGGCGGTTGAACAGCGATGCGACGTAGGAGACACCAAGGCCGAGCGCGATGGTCCCGACTGTCGAGGCAATCGAGCCAAGGACGCCGACGCCGATAATGGCATTGGCAACCGTGACGCTGGCGCCGGCCTGGAACGCCGCAAGCGCGATGGGCATGAAGATCGGATCGGCGTTCGCCGGAATGGTGGTGTAGCAAAGCGATGCCAGCATGGTCGACGCGACCAGCGCGGCGCGAACAAGTCGCAGCATTCAAACTCTCCAGGCTGCGAGGATCGGCGCACGCCGAAAGCGAAGGCCGCGCTGCTCAAGGCAGGCGGTGAAGGCGCCCGTCACGATCGCGCCTAGTTCGCCCTCGGGGGCGCCCACCAGAGCGATGTCGCCCCGCTGCGGTGCGTCGGTGCGCAGAAGCCCCAACGGCGCTACAGCGGCGTCTATGAGGGCCTGACGTGAGCCGTGTTCGGCTATCAGGCGGTAGGCGCCAGTGCGGGTGGCGTAGCGGTCGCGATATCGGACGTGCGGATTGACGCCGTGGCGCACCGCCACCCACTCGCCTAGCCATGAGAGGCAATCCGTTGCAGCCCAATCGAAGGGCGTCTCCGCCGCCCGCCGCAGGAACTGCGTTAGGTCGTCCATCAAAAAGTGGGCCACGCCAGGCGCTTGTTCTTAAGCGTCGGAATAAACTGACAACCCAAGTCACCAGGAAAGCGCGCCTGCTGATCACGGTCGGACCAATAGGCGAACGCCGCAAGATTTCGCGTCGTCCAGATGGATTCCGCGCTTAGGCTAATGGACCGTTCGGACGGGCCTTTGGCGCCATACCCTATCGTGTCCATGATAAGCTGACGGACGACCCACTTGCTGCCAAGCGGTTGCAGCGTTTCCCTGTCGAGGAACAGTGCGAAGATCGTCACGTCTCGTCCGCGAACACTATCGCCAGCGCGGGCCAGCGTCACGAACTCAGGATCGACGCCCGATAGTGCGAACGTCACCTGCTCGGCCGTGTCGTTCTCGCCAAATTTGATGGACGAGATTGATCCAAGCTCGCCGGTCCCGATCCATTCGTAGCCGTCGAGATCGAGGACGCCGATGCCGTTCCAGACGCGCCGCGTGTTCTCGGCGAATGCGAACTCGACGAGGTTGACGAGGTGCACTTCCTGGCCGGCAATCGCTGCCTCTTGCAGCGCGGTAAAATCCGCCATCAGACGCTCTCAACGAAGCTGAGATCAACGAAGCCCCAGCGCGCCACTTCAAGACCGAGGCGGCCATCGTCGTCGGACATCAGGCGCATCTCACAAGTCGGCCGGGTGAAATCGACAGACTGGCCGAGCGTGACGGCATCGCGCAAAGGCGGCTCGATCGTGAACGTGGTGGCATTGATCAAGGAAGTGACGAGGTGGAGGCGACCCGCTGATGGCGAGAAGTACTGTCCAGCCTTGATCGGGGTGCCCTGACTGACGGTGATCTGCACCGTCGTGGCGCGGCGCGCAGCCGGCGCCGCGAAAGTCGCGTTGACCTGGCTCTGGGTCGGGATCTCCGGATCTTCGAACTGCGTCCCGTCAAGCTGGCGGCGTCGCGTGAAGGTCGGATCGAGCGTGCGCCCGTAAGCGTCCTTCGGCCAGTTGGCGCGAAACCAGTCGAACGCGGGGACGAGCACGGTGCCCGCTCTGCCCCTGAGCCCGATGTGGAAGGCCCGCCACGTAAGGATCGCGTCGTCATCCTTGATCGGAATGCCGGCGAGTTGCGCCATCCACCGTCCCGCGCCGGACCCCACGATCTGCTCCTGGCCGTTCGTCGAGACGCCGCCTGACCGGCTGACGTTTTGAATGGCGAAGGAGATGTTCCGCGGATAGATGCCTGCGGGCCAAGCGGTCGCCATTTAGCCGGTCCTCCGCTGTCTGTCTTGCTGTAGCTGCGGGAACTGCTTCGCGGCCTGCGCCTGCCCCTGCTGGACGCGCCGGCTTGCCACGTTGTCGGAAATCTTCTGAACCTGGACATCGAAGTAGGGGGATGGCGTGACCTGCACCTGAAACTGTCCACCGCCGCCGCCCGCGTCCTGCCCCGGCTTGGTGATGCTGACAGTCTCGTTCGGCGAGGCGCGGAACGCGACAAGCTGGCTGTCGATACCGCCCGCCCCGCCGACCTGAAACTTGCCGCCGTTGGCAAAGCCCAGGAGACTGCCAAGGCCGCTGAAGAGCCCTCCGAGAAGGCCGCCACCGCCTCCACCGAGCCCGCCGCCCCCGCCGAAGATCGACTGGAAGGCGCTGTTCATCAGCATGTCGGCAAGGCTAGCGAGGACTTCGGATAGCGCTTCCTTGACCGTCTTCGAGCCGTCGATGAGGCCCTTGAACGCGCCGGAAACGGAGCTTGAGATGGCCGAGACGATGCTTTCGGTCGTGCCCGCCATGCTGGTCAGGCCGTTGTTCAGGCCCTCCATCACGTAGCCGCCCATTTCGTGCATGACCTTCGACGGAGAGTCGATGCCGAGCGGGTCGCCGAAGATGTAGCGGATGGACTTACCCATCGATCCGACGCTCGCCTTGACCGCGCCGAACCCTTCCGTGATGCCGTTCTTCAGGCCCGCCATGATGTCGCGGCCAACCTGCGCCATCTGCTCGGGTATCGCCTGGAATGCCCCGATGATCTCGCCGGCAAGCTGCCGGATCTCCGAAACCATCTGCTGGACTGCGGCGATCGACTCATCCTTCATCGCCACCATGCTGGCGACGAAGCGATTGCGCACTTCGATCACGCTATTCCACGACGCCTCGAACTCGGCCCATACGGCTCGAACGCCTGCACCGAACTCGTTGAGCGTCGTCTTCACCGACATGATGCCGGTTCCGATGTTGCTAAACGCGGTGATTGTGGACTGCGCGAATGCCCGGATCTGAGGGGCGTTCTCAACCATCCAGTTCGTGAACTGCACGAGGTACGGGAGAACGTCCGTTGCGATCTTGGCGGACAGATTGCCCATGACGCCAGTCAGCCGTGAGATGTTGTCGTTGAACACCTCCGCGCTTTTGCCCATACCCTCCGTGAAGACCTGGCCGAAATTGTCGGCCTCGTTCATCAGGTCCTGGAGCGCCGCGGAGCCACCGTTGAGCATCGGGATCATGTTCGTTCCCGAACGCCCCATAAGCTCCATGGCGAGCGCAGTCTTCTCCGCGCCATCCGGCATGGTCGCGAACTTGTCTGAGATCTCCCCCATCACCTGGCTGGCGGACTTCAGCGATCCGTCCGCATTGGTCGCGGAGATGCCGAGCTGCGCGAAGGAGTCTACTGCCTCCTTGGTCCCGTTCTTCGCGTCATTCATCATGCGCGACAGGCGACCGACGCTCGTCTGAAGCTGCTCGAACGAGAGCCCCGAGAGGTCTGCCGCGTATTTCAGGCGAGACAGTTCCTCAATCGGAACGCCGATCTTGGATGCCGCTTTCGACATATCGTCGGCCGCGTCGATCGTGGTCTTGACCGAGTAGGCCATCGCTGTTGCGGCAGTGGCACCGGCAGCCCCGACAGCCAGCAGACCGACCTTCGCCATTCGGCCGAACTTCTGGATGCCGGTCTCGGCCTGCTTGAGCCCCTTGTTGAAGGTGGCGGAGTCGATGCCGAGGTTGACCCGGAGGGCGCCGATTACTGCACTACCGGCCATCGCTCACCTGTTCCGTCTTGCGCCTGCGAGCCACGATCGCGTCACTGCCTCGATGTCCTCGGGCGACATGCGGCGTGGGCCGCTGTCTTCCTTGGGCATGATGTCGCGGAGCTTCGGCATTTTCTTTGATCGGTAGAGCGCCGCGGTCGTCCACGCCTGCCAAGCAAGGTTCTCGCGCTCGCGCCGCATGCGCTTTGTTTCGCCTTCGAGGACCAAGGAGACCTCGAAGAGCGTCAGATCCCAGAACAGCCCGTAAGACTGTCCGGCGCCAATCCATTCAGAGATAAGCGACGACCAGTCGATTAAGCCGTCGTCGCCTTCCGAGGGCGGTTGGCACCGCCTTTCTGGTCCTTGGCTTTCGGCTGCATTCTCTCGAATGCCTGACCGATCAGGACGCCGGCGTGCTCCTGACCGATGTCATCGATGATGTCGTCGCAGTCTTCCATCGTGATGTCGGGGTGCCGGCCCTGGAGCGAGCCCATGAAGACGGTCGTGAACAGTTCGATCCGCGCCGTCTCTTCGTCCCCAAGCGCCTTGCCGATGGCCGGGAAGGCAAGGCCGGTTTTGGCTTCGATGGACCGAACGGCGCCGTTGCCGAGCCGCATGGTCCACTTCTTGCCGAGCGCGTCGAACTCGACTTCACCGCGAAGATCGTTCGCCATCACGCAGCCGCCGTCCACGTTTCAGCGCCAGACGGGGCGACCGTGATCGTTGCCGTCATCCGATCGTCGATCGGGATTGCCTTGCTGTAGGTCAGCAGGGTCGCATCGAACGAGACGGTGACGCCGTTCGGGAACTCGATCTGATGCTGGCGAGTCTCGCCGCTGGCCTGCAGTTCGCGAAGGAAAACGTCGGTCGCGCTGCCTGGAACCCAATTGATGGTGAAGCTCGCCTCGCCGGGATCAATCAGACCGGAGATGAACTCGCGGCGCCGATCGGGGCTCTGCATGTGGGTCACGTCGACACGATCGGTCGATTCCTCGCCGGGCGTGATCTCGGTGACCTCGCCGATTTCCGTCAGCGCGCCGGGATCAAGCCCGTCATGGATAGAATACTTCGAAAGATAGCCGATAAGTGCGTCCGACATCTTAGATCTCCTGATTGTGCCAGATGATGAAGTCGAGGCTCACGCGGTGGAACCATTCCCCGCCGGAGCCCTGTTCGTAGGATTGCCGCTCGCTCTCGATGAACGAACCCTGCAGCCGCACGCCGCTGACAGTTGTCGCGACGCCGCTCAGCGCGGTCTTCACCGCGCGAGAGACGCCGATGGCGGACGCGAAGGTCTTGCCCCATGCGTCGATCTGAATGCGGCTCGCCACGAGCCCAGAGGCGCCGGCCATGGTGTAGTCGGGCGTCCCGCCAACTCGGGTTAGGACGACAGACGGCGTGGCCGAGGCCTGCGGTCGCGCGTTCCAATTGACCCGATTGTCGACGAGCGCTGTCAGCCCGGCGGTGGCCAGGAGATAGCCGGTCAGAGCTTCTTCCATTGATCAGCCCTTCCTGGCGAGCCGTGCCATCTTGCGGGCGTGGCGCTGTGCGGCCTTCTCGATCTCGGCCCAGAGATCCGCCTTCAGACCGTCGAGCAGTTCGTCCTTGCCGGCATCCCATGACGAGCGCGCCCAGCCGGCAGGGGCATTGTTCGGGCCGCCGAACTCCGTCAGGTGCGCCTGGGGCAGCGGCCCCGCACCGACGAACATCTCGACTGATGCCTTGTCGTTCTTGAACGCCTTGCGGTGAAGGCCGCGCTGTCGCTTGGAGAGTTTTGTCCCCACGCCGACGCTGTCGCGAAGTTGGCCGCCGTCCTCGATATCCACCGGAGCCTTTGACCGCATTGCATTTGCGATAGGCTGTGCCCGCTTCTTGAGGACACGGCGTAGGACCGACTTGCCCGTCGAGCGCGGCAGTTCCTCCAGAGCGCGCTCCAGTTCGCGAAGACCCTCCACCTTGACCGTCTGCGCCATCAGTCGGCCCTTGCGTTAGCGGTGATCTCCAGCCCCTCGCGGCGCCCGATCTCCTTCACCGCCACGACGTTGTAGGTCCTGCCTTCGAAGGTGATGCTCACCTGCGGATCGAGATCCGCGAAGGTCGTTGCCCAGCGAATGCGGAACCTCGTTGTGACTTCGGCGCCGACCTCCTGCGCAGTCCAGCGCTCGCCGTCGCGGATGTCTTCCTTGGACGCCCACACCGTCGTTTCCGTGGTGCTGAAGATCGGCTCGTTGAACGCGTCGCGCCCGGTCTCGGTCTCGCGCACGATGGTGATGCGCCGATCCATGCGGCCGGCGTCCATCAGATCGTCATCCGTCGATAGGGCGTGATCAGCCGCTCGACCGTCGTGCTCATGTCGATCCTGCCCGAGCCGCGCTCAGAAACTGTCGCCCGGTTCTCGTAGAGGTCGCCGATCATCAGCAGGATTGCCGAGCGGATGGGTGCCGGCACGTCCTCTGCGGCCTCGCCATACCCGGCAGTGAAGGTCACACGCACCGACCCGGCATCGACGCGAGCGGACGGCCACACGGTGTCCAGCGAGGCCGCCACGTAGGCGCTCAGGTGATCGGAGAGGATGCGGAACGTTCCGCTGTCGACGGTCTGCTCGGCGCCACTGGCATCGTCGTATGTGACCGCGGCGGCCGACACGTTCGGCAGCGGGAGGCGAAGGATGCGGCAGAAGCCGTCGAAGTCCTGGCGCCATCCCTGATTGATCAGGGCCCGGCCGAGAACACCGCTGTAGCCGTCGAGATGCGCCGTGGCCGCCTCGATGTACGCGGTGATCAGATTGTCCTCGTCGTCATGGTCGACGCGCAGATGCTTTTTGGCCTCGACCAGCGCGACAGGGAGCGCCGCCGGCGCCGTGATGAGAACCGGCGGGCGCGAGATCATTTGGCGGCCTTGTTCTTCGGCGCCCGCTCGGCCTTGTTCGCGGCCTTCGGCTCTGCCTTCTTGCTCGGCTCCTTCAGGACGCCGTTCCGTACCAGCGCGGCGGCATCCCCTTCGGAGATCTCGCGCTCCTCGCCTGGCATATACATGCGGTCGCCGAGGTGCTGTCGGATCACTTCGTACTTCATGGCAGTGACTCCTTCGGTTCATGAAGAGGGCGCCCCGTAGGCCGCCCTCCGTGATGAGCCGAACGATTAGACGACGAAGCCCAGGTCGCCGTAGATGAAGGCTTCCGGCCGATACACAGCCAGGGCCAGACGCTCTTCGGCGAGGATGGTGACGAGGTTCTTCGTGAAGTCGTCGTTCACGTAGCCCGTCTCCACGCGGGCGTCCCAACGGTCGAAGACCTGGGCGCCAAGCTGGAAGGCGCCAGTCAGGAACTTGTCGACCGCGATCGCCTGCGTCGTGACCACCGGCAGGCTCCAGAGCGTCGGCTGCGCCGTGCCCTGCGGAACACCGATGATGTAGTTGCCGTCGGCATCCTTGGTCAGTTCGATCCGCGCCCAATCGGTCGGGTGCATCACGTGGCCGGTCGCCGGGTACTCAGCCAGCGCCGCCTGGAGCATCGCGAGGCGCATCGTGTCGATGGCCGTCGGTGCAGTCGGCGCGAACGGGGCAACATAGGCCGTCGCCTGCGGGATGATCCCGTTCAGGTTCTGGCCGGTGCCGTCGCCATTCAGGAGCTGCGCTTCCTCGACATAGGCGAGGCCGTACAGCAGGCGCTGGTCGATGATCGAACGAAGCTGCGACACGTCCGACAGAGCCTGACGCGAAGCCTTCATCCAGTGCGCGATCACTTTCGCCGAGGTCGAGACCAGATCGAACTTCAGATCCGATTCCGGCTTCGCGGCACCTTCCGCGACCGTGGCCGCGCCGTTCACGAAGCCCGTCTCCTTGACGTACTCCAGCGTGTTGCCGTCCATCTGGCCCTGGGTGAGCAGATCGCGGACGGTCATGCGGCGCTGCGGCAGCGGCATGATACCTGGGAGACGGGTCTGGTTCACCGCGTCGCCGACAGAGCCGGCGGCATCGGTGGTCGCCGTGGTCAGCGTCGCCTTGACGTTGAGATCGGCGGCGCGGGCGCCCTTGGAGAAGCCGGTTGCCTCGAAGGCCTTGTAGCCCTCGCTCTCGACGAACTGCTCGCCGATCGTCTTCCGACGTTCGTTCTGATCGCCACCGCCGCGGGACATCTTCTGCTCGATGCCGGCGACCTGTTCGGCCAGTTCGTTCATCTTGGTCAGGGCCTCGTCGGCGGTTTGCTTCAGAGAAGCGGACATCTCCTCGCCGGCCTTCGCCTTGCCAAGCGCTTCCTCGGCGACAGCCTTCACCTTGTCGACGGCCTCGCTGTGCGCGGCCTTGACCTCGGCAGCGAGCTCGGTAGCCGTCTTCTGGCCGCCGCTGCCAGCGCCCTTGTCGGCATCGAAGAGAATGCGGGGCAGAAAGCGGTGGGTGTCTGTGAAACTGGCGAAGCGAGCGACACCGCCGGCGCCGATCGCCGAGGCGACAGTGCCGAGGCTCATGAATTCTGCAGGACCAATCGGGCCTGCGGCGGCGTTCGCGCTGCCAGTGATGAAGACGCCGATGGTGGCGACAAGCGCCACCGCCAGCATCGAAAAGATGCTCTTGCTCATTGCATTGCCCTTTCTAGGCGGGGGAAATGGCCGTCAGGCCGTCAGAGCGCGCAGGAATGCGAGCCCATCGTTCTCCGCGTCGGCAGGTTCCCCCTGCCCCTTCAGGTGGACGCGCGCGGCACGCTCCGCCTGTGAGTTCGAGAAGCCCAATCCCTTGAGCCAGGTCTCGAACTCGCGTTCTGTCAGCCGGTCCCCGGCCTTCAGACGTTCGTTGAGTTCATGCGCCGCCTTCGCAGCTTTCACGCTGGAGACGACGGCATTCTCGTTCGCGCCGATCGACACGACGGACACCTCAAGCAGGTCGAGCTTTTCCAGCGTCCAGACCCCGGTATCCGTGTCGACGGAATATTCCCTGATGCGATAGCCGATCGACAGGCCATCGATGTCGCCTTCCTTCAGGAGCGCATAGGCTTCCTTGGCACGCTGGACGTTCATGTTCAGCTTGCCGCGCATCAGAAGGCCGCTGTCGTCTTCCTCGGCCTCCAGCCACTTGCCGATCGGCTCCGACGCATCGTGCTGCCAGAACATCTTCGGCATCGTGCCCTTGGCCTTGTGAGCGGCCAGACTGTCGGCATAGGCGCCGGCAGCGATCACGTCCCCGTAGCTGTCCGGTTCGCCGCCAAAGGTCGAGCCGTAGCCCTCGAACTCGCCGCTCTTGTCCAGCGCCTTGATGTCGAGCACCGGCGCCGCCTGCTTCATCAGCAGGGCTGCATCCTTGGTCTTCATCTCGTCAATTCCCTTGAGGCTGCGGCAGGGCTGGCACCTGTCCGGCTTCCGTGATCGGCACGTTCTGCGACTGCATCCGCGGCACGTCGCCGCCTTGGACCGGGGGCAGGTTCTCTTTTGCCCGGACTTCATTGATCGTCATCCAGCCGTCGCCGAGCGCCGACTTGTAGAACGAGGCGCGGCCAACGCTGTCGGCTCTCAGTAGCCCTTCGATGTTGAACTCGATCATGAGACCGGCGGCACGATCCGCGGGCGTCAGAAGCTGCTTCTCCATCGCCTGCTCGATGCGCTTGAGGCGATGGCGCAGGGAGAACTTGAGGAAGCCCAGCGTCTGCTGCTCGAGCCCTGTGCCCCAGCTCGTCGACTTCTCCGTGTGGCCGATCATGAACGGCGGGACGCCGAAGAACCGGCAGATCTCTTCGACCGAGAAGGACCGGCTTTCCAGCATCTGCGCATCTTCTGCGCTCATCGAGATGGTCGAGATGTCCGTCTCGCCCTCGGCGATGAACGGGCGCCCCGAGTTCACCGCCCCGAGATACTTCTCGGTGAGCCGCGTCTCGGTGAGGTCGCGCTGTTCCTTCGTCAGCCAGTTCTTGAACTTCAGCACCACCGAAGGGCGCAGCCCATTGCGGAACATGCTGGCCGCCGCCCGGTCGGTCGCCGTGGCGAGCGAGAAGGCGTTGCGCCCGAACTGGAGCGTCGACATGCCGCTGAGCGAGTCACCGCCGGGCCCGCGCACATGCAGGATGTCGGTCTCGGCTTCCGTGAACTGCCGGCCCTTGTCGTCGGTCCAGCGGTATTCCAGGGCGCCGCTCGGCAACCGGCGGACCGTCATCCTGTCCGGCGCGATCGGCACCAGCGACACAACACGCGCACGCTCGCGGCGGACCCGCGCAAAGGCATTCCCTCGGAGCTCGATCGACGAACTCAGGAAGTCGAGGAAGTCGACCGCCGTCTGTTCGAAGTTCGGGCTGTCATGCAGGATCCGGTAGAGCGGATGATCCCGCGCGACGTCTCGGGCGCCGGCCGCGTTCGTCCGGTAGACCATGAGCGGCAATGACGCGATCGTGCCGGCCAAGAGATTCCGGCAGGCCCAGACCGCCGACAGCGACAGCACCGTGGTGTCCGTCACCACCTCGCCGGCATCGCCGCGCATGGAGCCGTCTACCCAGGCATCCGGCTCCCTGACAGTGAGGCTGCGAACATAGTCCGCCATCTTGCGAAGCACGTTCACGCCGCATCCACCAGGCTCGCGAAGAAGTCGTTCATCTTGCCGGCTCCCTCGTCAGTCGTCATCCATCGAGCGAGCGCCATCATGTGCGCCACCGGCCCGTCGATCTTGTTCTCTGGCCGGTTTTTTCGCGGATAGACGTTGTCCTTCGCGTCCGGCTTGGCGACGACGTTCGACAACATCCAGGTGAAGACCGGATCGCCGTTGTGGACGATCTTCCGAGACCGGATCAGGCCGTCCATCTGCTTCATCGCGGGCGAGAAGTTCAGCACCAGCGGCCGCACCTCGACCACCGGCACGCCCTCTTGCGAAAGCTCCGACATCATCATCATGGCCTGGTGCGGATCGAAGGCGATCTCCTCGACCTGGTACAGCTTCGTCAGCCCGATCAGGTCGTCGCGGATCGTCACGTAGTCGATCATGTCGCCATCGGTCTGGGTCAGCCATCCGGCCTTTTCCCATCCGCGATAGTGCTCGTTCTCGCCATGCTCGATCGTCGCTTCCGGCAGGTAGTAGCGCCCGAACCGGGCGTAGCCGTCACCGTGCTGAAACGTGATCTCCACCGCGGCGATGTCGATCGTCGAGGCGAGGTCGACGCCTATGCGGCACGGCTGGCCAGCGAAATCCTCGATCTTCAGCGAAGGGTCTGCGCTTTCCGTCCAGCGCTGGATATTGAAGTAGGCGTCGCGCGCCTGCACCCAGAGATTCAGGTGCTTGGTCTTGAAGATGCCGACCTTGCGCGGGTTGTTGATCGCGTCCCTCTGCCGAGCGCGAAGGAACTCACCTTTCACGCTGACGTCGAGGTTCGGATTCGCCATCACCAGCGCGGCGTCGCTAGTCCAGTCCATGTCCGGGTCGACGGTGTAGATCAGGGCGAACAACTCGTCGTTCTCGACGAGCCCTTCCAGAACCTTCTGCGCGTCTTCCATCGCCGCAAAGCATGGGCCCGCCAGATTGTCGCCAGCGGTCGTGATGATCAGCAGCAAGGGCTGCTCGCGTGCGCCCATGCCGGTTTCCATCGTGTCGACCTGAACGTCGGTGTCGTGCTCGTGGTACTCGTCGATGATCGCGCATGTGGGCGACGAACCATCGCCTGGCTTGCCGATCACCGGCTCGAACTTCGACCCATTGCCGAGGATGTGCAGGTTCGATGCGTTCACCGAGAGCCCGAAGGCCGACTGCAGCGCCGGCGTCTTCTGCGCCATCAGCCGCGCCGGCCCGAAAACCTCCCACGCCTGGCGCTCTGTCGTCGCGCCGGAATAGACCTCGGCGCCATGCTCGCCGTCGGCCGTCAGCATGTAGAGGCCGACGCCGGCCGCCCAGGTCGACTTCGCGTTCTTCCTCGGCTCGAGGATCAGCGCCTTGCGGAACCGCCGCCGACCGTCGCGCTTGCGGACCCAGCCGAACAGCGCAGCGGTCTTGAAACACTGCCACGGCTCAAGCTGGAGCTTCAGGCCCTTGCGCGCCCACTCGCCTTTCGAGTGCGGCAGCAATTCCAGGAACTGGCAGACCTTCTCGGCCTTGGCAGCATCGAAGCGGTACGGGTAATCCTTGCCCTTCTGCTTTGCCAAATCGTCGAGATGCCGCTGGCACGAGAGCCGCACCCACTTGCAGGCGAGGATCCGGCCGGCGACGACGTCGCGGGCGTAGCGGTTCGCCTTGCCGACGTAGGATTTGGGCCTAGCCGAGGGCCTTGAATGGGTTCTCTTCATTGCGCTTCGACGCCGACACCCTGGATTTGGCGGCCGGGCCAAGGCCTAGTTCCGCGCGCAGCGCCTGCGCCCGCTTCATCGCATCCGATCGCATCGCGACTTCGGGCCGCGGCCGGAACATCGTGTCGCCGCTCTGCGTCGTCGTGGTGTAGGTCCGCCCGATGTCCTCGATGATGCCGGTGGTGATCTCGACTTCCTCGATGCACGAAGCGTAGTCGGCGATCACGTTCCCCCACTCGAGGCTCAGCGTTCCCATCCGTTCCATCGAGGCGCAGGCTTCGAAGAAGATCTCCGTCGCCCGGGCCGAGAGCCAGTCTGGAGGCTGCGGAGTGCCGGTTGCGGCCTGCGGTTCGTCTGCGTTCAGGCGATGTTTACGCGCCGTGCCGGACACAACTTTGAGATGCGTAGGCTTGCGAGGTCGGCCACCGGCCATGTTCGGGCTCCAGTTTTGGCCGCATAGAAAAGAAGCTTCCCCGCCGGTCAGGAAAGGGCAGGCCCTAGAGTTTTCAGGTCCCCCCGGGGGTGTGAAGCTCGTTCCTCGGCCTGGATCGGCCCGTCGTGGCAGGGCTGGCAGACCGCTTCCCAATTTGCTCGATCCCAGAACCGAGCCGTGTCGCCCTTGTGGGCTATCCGGTGGTGAACGACCGTGGCGGCGACTGTTCGGCCGGCAGCCTCGCAGCGAGCGCAGAGCGGATGATCGTCGAGATACGCGCGCCGTGCCTTCTGCCAACGGTGGTCGTAGCCACGTGAGGATGCCGAGCCGCGCCATCTGTCGTTCGACATGTCGCGTTCGCGCTTGGCTTCCCTGCCCTGCTTCACACCTTTCGGCACGTGACGGTTCGGGCGGGTCGGCATCAGCGCATCGAGGCCTCGGCTTGCGTCAGACAATAAAAAGCTATCCCTGAACCGGCACCCGGCTCTCTGGCTCCGCACGCTTGCCTGCAAGTCGACGGATAAGCTTCTAGCCCGAATCGTTTATCTAGCTCGCTGTAGCTTGTCAACACGAATGCGAACAGGGCGAAGCGCCACGCCCTCGACGCGCTGGCCGTGGAGCTTCACGCTTACCGATCGCCGACCGTGGCGTTTGACGACCACGCCAAGCTCCCCCAACAGCCGGTCATCCTTGACGACCACCTCGTCGCCGATCTCGAACACCGGCAGCTCACCGGCGGGCACAGGCTCGGCCGGCCGGAGATCGTCGAACAAGCCGCGTCCCATCAACTCGACCAGGTTGGCCACGGTAGCCGAGCCAACGGGCTGGGGCTTGCCGTCCACGCCGAGGAAGCGCTCGACCCCGTCGCAGCGTCGCACTGCCCCGAACGGTGGATGGCGTTCGTCGAAGCCCACGAACAGATACCGGGGGAACAGCCGCCGGATCGTCCGCACCCACTGCCTCGATCGGCGGCGCCAAACATCCTGACGCCAGGTCAGGGACATCGCGACGAACCCCATTCGCTCGATCGCCTGCATCGCCCGTTCGTCGCACTGCGGGTTTGTCTGGACGATGAACCAGGACGTCTCCTGACGGCCGGTTTGTTCCGCAGGCCGGGCGGGGTCCCCCCTAAAGGGGGTCCCCCGGCCTGAAGTGCCGGGGTCGAGTTCCGCGGTTGTTCCGCCTAGTTCCGCGTAGCTGTAAGCCATTGTTTGTGCTGACCTTTCCAAATAGTTCCGCCTGAGTTCCGCTTGTTCCGCGCCTTTTGTTTTCCGACCCGCGGAACAAGCGGAACTGCCGCGGAACAACGATTTTTGTTCCGCGTATCTCAGGTTGCGGCCTTCCATTGATTTTCCTGCACTTTTAAGACTCGGCCGCTATCTACGACCTCGCTCCGCAACTTCCTGATGTAGCGCGTGCTGAACGTCTTTCCGGCCTCCGCATCCTCCGAACGGAGTGCCCGATAGGCCTCTTCCCACGTCTCGGAGGTCAGGATTTCGTCGTTCCAGTCTGCAGGATCGCGGCCACCCTGCAGGGCCAGATCCTTCGCCGCATCCTGAAATGCTTCCCACATCTCAGTGGCCGAACGGCTCAGTTCGATGGGCGCGAATTCCGATCCGGTGAGCAATTTTACGGTGCAGGAATCGACCCTGCGGCCGTCATCCAGCTTGCCGATTTCCACCCCGACGAGAGCGAACCGGATTGGCGAAATGCTCTCCATGTCGCGCTGCTTGGTCGTGCGGATCTCGTTGTCTGCGATCTCGATCTCTGTGTCGGTCGCAGCCCTCAGAAGGGAGTGGCCGCGTGCGCCCTTGGCCGCGTCCTTGCCGCTGTGGTGGATCGTCATCACGTGGCAGTCGAGACCGTTGCGCAGCGCGTCAGCGTTCGTGACGAAGGCGCCCATGTCCTGGCTGCCGTTCTCCTCGCCGCCCGCGAGCGCCCGGCTCAGCGTGTCGATGACGACCAGCCGGACCGGGGCGCCGTATTCTTCGGCGATGGAGCGGATCAGCTTTACGAGAGCGCGGACGTCGGCGCCGGTGGTGCGCATGTCGATCGGGCACGGCACGACGAGGAACGGCACCCGCTTGCCGGCGATCGCGTCGGCATATTGCTTGCGCAGCGCGGCGAGCCGCTTGTGAAAACCTCGCCCGCCCTCGAGCACAAGATGCACGACGAGGCCCGGCGACACCCGGCGGCCCTGCCAGGGCAGCCCGGCCGCGATGTGGAATCCCATATCGAGGCCGACGAAGGTCTTGCCGCTGTTCGACGCGCCGTACATCACCGACATGGCGCCGACGTCGAGCATGTCCTCGATCAGTGGCTCGGCGCCGGCGACAAGTGCCATGTCGGCAGAGGTGTCGAAGTCGAGGGCGTAGATCTTGGCGGAACGACCCTTGACGCCGATTTCCCATCTCGATCCGGCGCAAGCGCCGCTGTCTTCGGGCACCGCCTCAAACTCGGCGCTGGCGAGACTGACGCCCTGCGGATTCTGCGCATAGGCGAAGGCGTTCTCGATCTTGCGGCGGAGCTCTTCCGGCGCCCATGGCGGCGAGGCTTTGCCGGCTTCGTTCCAGTGCACCGACATCAGTTCGAATGCCGTCGGTTCGCTCAGGCCGAAGTCACGGAGCCGGGCGGCGACGATGTAGGTGGCATGGTCGCCGCCATCGCCCTCGACCGCTTCCGGCGCGCCGTTGCGAAGCCACTCGGCGCCGCGGAGCAAGGCCTCGACACTGTCGATCTCGCCGACGGCTTCGCGTGACGTTACTTCGCGTTTCTGCCCCTGCGCCGATTTCGCCAGGTCGACGAGCCATGTCTCGGCGAGCGCGACCGGATTGTCGGCAGCGACCGCGTACCGCTGGCCGTTGATGACGCTGCCCGGGCCAACGACGTATCCGCCGGGCCCGCGGATATCGACACCGGGATAGTCGGGGATCCGGTCGGCCGAAACCGTAATCCCGGCATCGGCCGGCATCTGCGTATAGACGTGGAATCCGCCGGACGGTGTCGAGACTCGGAAGCTGTCCGGCATCCCCAGCATGTCGAGCTCGGCCAGCGAAGAGAGGCCCGGCTTGCCGTTCTTCACGTCGGCATCCCACAGCAGAAGCTGCCCCTCGCCCGCCCACTTTCCGGCCGCAACGCCGACGTTGTAGCCGCTGTTGTTCTGCCACCATCGCCGGATCTGCAACTCGTCCGTCGTCGCTTTCTGCTGCCAGCCGTCTATGGCCGGTTTCTTGTCGTTCGGGATCAGGGGAAACACCCGGAAGCCGCGGGCTGCCAAGTCGAGCGCGTGTTCGAGGATCGAAGGCATCGGGGCTCCATACGATGGGGAGAAGTCAGCGGACCACCGGCGCCGCATCCACGTTTTTAGGCTTGCGTCGCACAGTTAGCAAGTTTAGACATGCTACACATGAGTGAAACGAAAGGCGGCCCGACGGTGAGCGACGCACACGACATCCTCGACGACATCCTTGCCTTGTGTGAGCGGGCCGGCGTCCCGCATTCGACCTTCGGCCAACGGGCGACGAACGATCCGTCGCTGATCACGCGCATGGCCGGCCGCAAGGCGCTCGGCCGCGAACGGCTGGTGACGCCCGACAACGAGGCGCGGATCCGCACCGCGATGACCGCGATTGCCGACGAGTACGAGGCCAAGGTGCGCGCCGCGTACAGCGAGCTTGATCGGGAGTGCGCCCGATGACCTATGCGGTGGGTGACAAGCTGCGCGACGGCACGGGCAACATCTACGAGATCGTCGCTCTGCGTCACACCGATCAGTATGCGGTGAACCGAGACAGCACGGTTCAGGTCCGTCGATGTGACGGCACAGAGCGCTGGGTCAGCGAGAGCGCGATCGAGGCAACCTGCAGAAAGCACGCCCCATGAACCGGGTCTTCCTGACCGCCTGGGCTGTGTGCGCCATCACCACGACTGTCGTCGGCGGGCTGATGGTTGCTGCGCTGCCGGGCTGACCCGCCGCCGCACGACACGGAGACGAGACATGACAGACGCGAAGACGAAGCTAGACGACCTTGCAGAACGGCATTGCGAAGGGTGGTGCAAGGAGAGTGGCGGGCGCGGGAAATTCAACGACTGCGTTGGATGCGACATCGCTGCCGCCGCCCCACAGCCCGCATCCGACGTACCCCCGGATGCGGTGGAGCACGCGGCCACTTCAATCGCCCTGCTGGTGGACGAGTGGTATCGCAAGCCTGCTGTTGCAAACCCTCCCGCAATCTCCGCCGATATTATCGCGAGACGGTTGAAGCGGTTCGCCTCTCGTGCATCCCCGGCCCAGGACGGAGAACTTCACTGGGTGACAGGGCCACATGAGAAAGGTTTTACGGGCGTGCACCCTGTAACTGGCGACGTTGTCCGGCGTGTAGATAAATTGCCAACCCCGGCCCCCGCAGAGCGGGTGGCAGAGCCGGTGGAAGACGCCGCCAAGGCAGTGTGGGGAGCCATGCAGTGGGCTCGCGATGCCGCATCACCGGGGCACGTTTTCCCCGCTTGGGTCGAAGGCGGGAATTCTCTCGCACAAGACAAAGCCCGCGCTGTAGCTCGACGCATTCTCAGTCCTGTTGCGGCTGATTTGTCTGTCCAGAACCCCATCGAAGAATTGCGACTGGCGGCCTTGGATGCGTTCCCAGACCTCGCCTGCGATGTGCAGTTCGCATCGTTCCCCGAAGAGGGTCCGTATGGCGAGACGTTTTATCCAGACGACGGCGGGCGGGCGGTCGTCACCGTCGCAGTCGGCATCCCAATGGAAGCCGTCATCGAGGTGATGGCACACGAACTGGCGCACGTCGCTGCCGGCATCGATGCAGGCCATGGCCCCGTTTGGGACGCGGCATTCTCTAAAATCCATGAGGCATACTGCGACCGTATGTCAGGGACAAACCCCCTCGCCAACCCAGCGCCCGCCGCGAGCCCCGGCCAATGAGCGAGGGCCGCAAAGACGACAGCGGCAAGCTGCGCTACGAGCTCTACCCGCCGGACGCACTCGCGGCCGTCGTCGCCGTCCTGACCTATGGGGCCGCCAAATACTCCCGGAAGCGAGAACTATCGAAAGAGGAGACCCTTGAATGGGCAACGGCGCGTCTCGCGGAGGCAAACCCGCAGGCTGTCATCCGAAGCGAATGGTCTACTCGAGAGGCCTTTGTCGCTCTTGCTACGAAAAACGACTGCGAGACCAAGACCCCGATTTCGCCGAGCGGCAACGAGAAAACAGACGTCAGAGGGGCACCCGGCGCGCGGATCGCGTCAGAGAACTCGCAGAGCATCGCAAGACCGATCCCCGGTGTCGAAAGCGAGACCGGGAGACCAGGCGAAGAGCACGATTACGCAAGCAATACGGACTGGAGGTCTCAGAGATCGACGATATCTCCGCGTTGCAAAATCATCGTTGCGCAATCTGCGAGCGAAACCTCGATGAAGTTGCGCGTGTTCACGTCGATCATTGTCACGATGGAGGGCATGTCCGAGGTCTGCTTTGCAGTCGGTGCAACAACGGCCTCGGAATGTTTGAGGACAATGCTCGGCTGCTTAAAAAGGCAGCTTCCTACGTTGAGGATTCCGACGTTTCCGCATTTCTCGGATCTGTCCGATGACCGAGTTTCGTTCATCGAGAGTGGTGCACGGAACTGGGAACGCGGGATGGCGTGGTCGCGCCTGCGCGGTGCTCTCGACCGTCACATGGCCGCTTTCGACCACGGCGAGGACACCGATCCCGAGACCGGGCTCCCTCACCTGGCGCACGCGGCCTGCTGCCTGACATTCCTCCTCTCCTATCAGCTGCGCAATGTGGGCGAGGACGATCTTCCTCGTAATTCACAGGGCAGCCGTGACTGGCAAGCCGCTGTCAGTTCTGCGCTTTCCAAATTGCCGCCGAAAAACTGACGCTACGGGCTCGACTCTCCGCCGAGGACAGTGTTCCTATTATGTTCTGTTTTGCTGACGAAATTCATACCCAAGGATCCTAGACCCATGGCGCGCCTCGCTCTCGACCTCGGCACCACGACAGGATGGTGCGTCGGCACGCCCGGCGCGCACTTCTCTGGCGTATGGAGCCTGAAGCCGGGTCGGTTCGACGGCGGCGGCATGCGCTTCGTGAAATTCCGCGAGCGGCTCAACGAGATCGGCAGTGCGTACCGGCTGCACGAGGTCTCTTTCGAAGAGGTCCGCAAGCACCGCGGAACCGATGCAGCCCACGTCTACGGCGGTCTGCTCGCGATCCTCACCGAGTGGTGCGAGACGAACAGCGTCCCATACGAAGGAATCCCGGTCGGAACGATAAAACGCGCGTGGACGGGTAACGGAGCGGCCGGCAAACCCTTGATGATGGAAGCTGCATTCGAGCGCGGCTATTCCCCGTCGGACGATAACGAGTGTGACGCGATCGCGATCTTCTGCCTCAAGGAAGGGATCTGCATCTGATGATCATCGGGCGCATTGAAGGTGCCACGCGCACTCTCGGCAAGAGCCAGGGCTACCTTGGCCTGCCGATCCGCGACGTGCGACTGAATTGCAGCGTCGGCGGCGACGGCACGCCGGCCATGCAGACCGCATGGTTCCCAACGCCAGACGAGCTCGCGGCCGTCAATGCCGGCGCACCGATCCACCTGACCGTGCTCGGCACCGCGCACCCGCCGGTTATGCTGAGCACCGGCAACGTCCCCGACACCGACTGATGCCGGTCGCTATGCCCTACCAGCTGGCCGGCGCCGAGTTCTTGGCCGCGCGTACCGCAGCGCTGCTGGCCGACGAGCCCGGCCTCGGCAAATCCGCGCAGGCGATCATCGCCGCCGACACTGCCGGCGCCGGCCGGGTGCTCGTGATCTGCCCGGCCAGCGTCGTCGAGAACTGGCGCCGCGAGATCGAGATGTGGTCGCTCGGCCTGTTCGACTTCGAGGTGCTGAGCTTCGACCGTGCCGGCCAGGCGACCGCCGGCTTCGACACGCTGATCATCGACGAGGCGCATTACGTCAAGACCCCGACGGCCAAGCGCACGCAGACGCTCTACGGGCCGAAATGGGACCGGGTCGGCGGCCTCGCCGAGCAGGCGCAGCGCGTCTACCTGCTTTCGGGAACTCCGATGCCGAACAATCCGTCCGAACTCTGGACGCATCTTCGCGCCCTGCACGCCAATGCCATCCTGGCCAAGGGCGGCAAGCCCCGCACCTTCGCGCAGTTCGTCGGGAAGTTCTGCCACACTCGCGACAACGGCTTCGGCATGCAGATCGTCGGCGGCAAGAACCACGACCAGCTGCGCGCGGCACTCGACGGATTCATGCTCCGCCGGACGAAGGCCGAGGTGATGAGCGAGATGCCGGCACTGCGATACGCCGAGCTTGCGGTGCCCGGCCGGATCGATCCGAAGGCCCTCGGCGACGAGGCCGTGATCGTCCGCAAGGCGCTGGAGGAACACGGCGTTGACGGACTGAAGATGGTCGCCGGCCACGTTACCACCCTGCGGCGCCTCACTGGCGCGGCCAAGGTCGCGGGCGTCGCCGCGTGGGTGCGCGACTGGCTCGCCAACGGTGGCGGCAAGATCGTGCTGTTCGCCCAGCATCGCGACGTCCTCGACGGGCTTCAAGCCGAGCTCAAGCCGGCCTATGCCGTCGCCCGGGTCGATGGCTCGACGACCGATCGGCAGCGCCAGGTGGACGAATTCCAGCGCGGCGACGCGCGGGTCTTCCTCGGCCAGCTGCAGGCGGCCGGAACCGGCATCACGCTGACGGCAGCGAGCGACCTGGTCTTCGTGGAGTCGTCGTGGGTGCCGGCTGAGAACGAACAGGCTGCGCAGCGGATCCACCGCATCGGCCAGGATCAGGCGTGCCTTGTTCGCTTCGCTACGCTGGCCGGCTCGATCGACGAGGCCGTGCAGCGGGCGATCGCGCGGAAGATGAACGACATCGTGCGGGTGATCGGATGAACCGGCGACCGCGCAGCCCGAACTTCACGCCCTATGAGGACAACGTCATCCGACGGGACCGGCAGATGCGCGAAAACGTCAACGTGACGGCTCGCAAGCTTGGCCGGACGGTGCGCCAGGTGCAGGCGCGGGCCGGCCGTATTGGCGCCGTGAAAGGCGAAGCACCGAAGCGCGAGGTGTGCGTCGACATCGCACTGACGAGCGCGGAATACGACTGGTTCTACAGCAAGGCCGACGGGCTCCCGATCTCTGTCTTCTGCCGCCGCATCCTGCTCGCCGAATACCGGAAGGAGAACCCATGACCGTTCAGAGGGCAAAGCTTTGAAGACGCACCCGACGTTCGGCAACGTGGTCGTCACGGAACACGCTGTGACCGTGGAGCTAACGCTTCGGACCGTCAGGGATGGCCAGCCGGTGGCGATCTTCACCTATGCCGAGATCGCAAAGTTCGCGGGGTTGCTCGCTCAGATTCAGGCGCCGGCTCCCGAGGCCGACGACATCGGCGACATGCTCGCCTAGTTGTTTATCTCGTGTTTAGCATTTTTAGCATTGCTACGCGCTAATCGCTGTGCATAATCGGTCTGGCAGTCAACGCAGTCGCCCCGGAGCGCCGGGACAGGATCAGAGGAAACGAGACGATGGTCGATCGTGAGAAGCTCAGAGCGCAATACCTCGCCGAGGGGTGGGGCAAACTGGCTCTCGACGCCGGCTTTGATCCAGTCGACACGGAGTCCTCGGCTAGATCTGCATTCCGGTTCGCCGACGACAAGATCAAGACAATTGAGGCCGAGCGCCAGAGGCTTCTTACAGCGACGACAAACGCGGCAGCGTTGATCGGCGCAACTTACGAATGGCTCGCACGCGTTGAGAAGGCGGGCGGCGCAACTTCCATCGAGGGCGTTGCAGCCTGTCACGCCATGCTCACCAGCCTCAGGAAGAATGCTGACAGAACCGAGAAGCTCGTCATGGAGCCTCTACGAAAAGCGCTTGCCGAGTCCGCCTGACCTTTCGCAGGCCGGCGGCAGAGCGCCGGCTCACGAAACGCCAGCCGTTTCCTGCCCCCACAATCCGAGAGGAACCCCAATGATCCGCATCGAGATCACCGGCGACCAGCCGGCGGCAATCGGCCACCAGTTGACCGCCCTTGCCGCTTTGTTCGGCGTCCAGACGTCCAACGCCCCAGCGCTCGTCGAGTCGTTCGTCACGGGCGACACGGAGACGACAACCGCCGTGGACGACGAGCCGGCCCCGCGTCTGCGCGGCAAGGCCGGCGAAGGCCGCGCCCGCCGGACGAAGGAAGAGATGGCCGAAGACGAGGCGCTGGAGAAGCTGGCGGCTTCCGCTGGCATCGCGATCGAGGACGTCGACGCCAAGCTGGCCGAAGGCAACAGCCGGGCCGACGTGATCGCGTCGCTGGAGCGCGCGATCCGCGAGAACACGGACACGGCCGAGGAGCCGAAGGAGCCGGAAGCGGAGACCAAGGCCGACACGCCGCCCGCCGGCGACGTGTCGCGCGAGGACGTGCGCAAGGCGATCGTCGAGGCCGCTGCCAAGGTTGACCAGCCCAAGCGCGGCGACTTCGTGCAGAGCCTGCTGAACCCGTTCGGCGTCAAGAAGCTCGGCGACCTCCCCGACGAGAAGCTCGGTGCGCTGATGGCGGCCGTGACGGAAAGCCAGGGCGTCGACTCCGCGCTCGACTAGGTCCGACGCCACATCGGCGCGGCTTCGGCCGCGCTGCTTTTAGCAACTTTCGACAATGGATGTGCGAAATGGCCAAGATGGTGAAATGGGAGTGCGACGGTTGCGGCAAGACAGTCGAAAAGGCCGTCAGTCAATCTCCGGACGACTGGTCAGTCGTCACCGTCACGATGGCAGGCTTTCGCGGCTATCCTGTCGGCGATCTCGGCAACGGGCAAGCCGCGTATGATCTGTGCTCCGCCTGTCAAAAAGCTCTGGTCGAGCGGGCTGACCCTCGCCTCTGGCCCCGTTCAAAGCCGGAGGGGTCCAAGTGACCGCCCCCGCCGCTCACACCACCCGCGCCCACGCCAAGCTGGCGCCGTCCGCCGCGCACCGCTGGCTCGTCTGCCCCGGCAGCATTCGGATGTCGGAAGATATTCCTAATCGCTCGACCAGCTTCGCTAATGAGGGGTCGGCCGCACACGAACTGGCGAGCAAGTGCCTCACCGACGGCAAGGATGCGGCCGACTTCTACGGCTGGCTGATCAACGTCGAGCCCGCCGAGGGAAAGACGCCGTTCGATCCGCCGGAGAAGTGCAACGAGCCCGCCAACGGCGAGACCACGTTCGATGTCGACGACGACATGGCCGAGGCCGTGCAGGAATATCTCGACCACGTCCGTGGCATCTATGGCGACGCCGACGCGGCGCTGATGTCGGTCGAGGAGCGCCTCGACATGACCGATCTGCACCCGGGCATCTTCGGCACCGGTGACGCGACGGTCTTTGTCCACGCTACCCGGACGCTGCACGTCATCGACTTCAAGTTCGGCAAGGGCGTCGCAGTGACGGCCGACCAGAACCCGCAGCTGATGCTCTACGGCGCCGGCGCGGCGCGGCGGCATCACAACCTGCCGGTCGAGAAGATCGCCCTGCACATCGTCCAGCCCCGGGCCCCACACGGCGACGGCCGGATCCGCACTTACGAGACGGACGTCCTGGAGCTCCTGGAGTTCGAGGACACGATCCGCGAGGCCGCGCTTGCCACCGAGGCGCCCGGCGCGCCGCTCGCCGCCGGCGAACACTGCCGGTTCTGCCCGGCCGCCGCGATCTGCCCCGAACATCGTCGTCACGCGCTGGCCCTCGCCGAGATCGAATTCAGCGACACAGGAGAGCTCGTCTTGCCCGCACCCGAGACCATGACAGCCGAACAGATCGGCAAGACGCTGCACGCGGCGGACCTGATCAGCAATTGGATCAAGGCCGTCCAGCAGCACGCCCACGACCAGGCGCTCGCCGGCAACATGCCCGCCGGGTTCAAGCTGGTGGCCAAGCGCGCCATTCGGAAATGGAAGGAAGGCGACGACGTCCTCGACGTGCTGCAGATCGACTTCGGCATCGCCGAGGAAGAACTCTACGAGCGCAAGCTCCGCTCCCCGGCCAAGCTGGAGCGGATGTTCCCCGGCAAGAACGCCAAGCAGCGGCAATCCGCGATGGAGCCGCTCGTCATCAAGGAATCCAGCGGAACGAACCTCGTGCCGAAGGGCGACCCCCGCCCGGCCGTGAAGGTCGACGCCGCTTCCGAGTTCGGCGCCGAATAGCCGGAACACGCCGAGCCGGCGCGGTACATGACCGCCGGCGCATCCTCCAGTCTACAAGGACCAGACCACCATGGACGCTTTCAAGACCGCCAAGTTCCTCGACAGCACTGGCACCTACATGTCTCCGGCCTGCCGGATGATGTACGCCAGCCTGTTCAAGAAGGCGCCGACGGCGAAGGGCCAGACCGACGTCACGAAGTTCAAGTTCCAGATCACCATCCTGATCCCGGCCGACGCCGATATCTCGGTGCTGGAGGAAGCCGCCGAGGCGACCAAGCAGAACAAGTGGACGCCGGCAGCGCTCAAGACGAAGAAGGTCAAGCTGCCGATCCTCGACACGCGCGACGAGCCCCGGCTCGCCGAGTACGCAGAGGACTTCCCGCACATGATTCGGCTGAAGTCGAACACGCGCCCGGGCGTGAAGACGAAGGCCATGGCCGACGTCAACGAAGCCGACGAGCCGGACGAAATCTACAACGGCCGCTGGTGCCGTGTGACGATGCAGCCGTTCGCCTACGAGGTCGAGAGTGCCGGCGTGTCGTTCGGCCTCGGCAACGTCCAGCTGCTCGACCACGCCGACAAGATCGCTGGCGGTGCCGTTGCGGCCGAGAGCGAGTTCGAGGCCGTCGGCGAGGACGAACTCGAAGACATGGTTGGCTGACGATGGCCTCCGCAAAACTCACCACGACGGTGCGGGACACGATCACGTCCCGCATCCTGCGGTATCGGTTCGGCGGCGATGTCGCCCAACTGGTTGCCGATCGAAAAGCATTCGCCGAGGACTGTTACGACGCAGTCTACGACGAAGGCACCCGCAAGAAAATCCGCGGCTTGCCCAAAGGCTGGCTCCCGACTGCCTGCGATATGCTGCTGCGCTTCGGTGCCGAGATGGACCGGGTCCACTTCAACGGGCACGGTAGCCTCGGCGGCCTTTGGTCCCTTGTGGAGAAAGCGGCAGACGAAGTGCATCGACCGCTGTTGGCGAAGCACACTCGGAACGCCGTTGTCGCGATCTTCGACGCCGATACAGAAGTCGCCGCGCAGCACGCCGTCTTGCTGGACCGGCGAAATGAACTCAGCCGGCAGGTGAAGGAGGCTGAGGGTCAGATTCGCTCAGTGGTAAACTCCGTCACCACGACAGGGAAGCTTCGCGAAGTTTGGCCCGAGATTGGCTCGTTCCTCGACGATTTCGAGGACATCAAGCTGTCCCTTCCCGCTGTGCCGGTGAAGGAGCTGAACGCTATTCTCGACCTCCCAGTGGAGGGTGCGGCCGATGTCTAAGGATCCGGGCATCGGCCACAACAGCGCGGACGTCCATGACGTCGCGCAGGATCAGCTCCGGTCCTTCGTCGAACGCATCGAGCGGCTTGAGGAAGAGAAGCAGACGATCGTCGACGACATCAAGGACGTCTACGCCGAGGCCAAGGGCAACGGCTTTTCGACCAAGTCACTCCGCGTGGTGATCCGCCGCCGGAAGATGGACGCCGACAAGCTCGCCGAGGAAGAGGCGATCACGGAGCTCTACTTGCACGCGCTGGGAATGATCTAACCGAACAGCGTGAGCAGACCGCCGGCGGGGCGACCTCCTCCCCGTCTCGCCGGCGGATTAGCAACTTTCGACATTCTGACGAGAACAACAGTCAACACGAGGCCACCCATGGACGCGCTAGACCTCACCACCGCCGAGACCGGCGCACTTATTCAGGAACTGCAGGAGCGCGGCGCTGAAGGCGTGAACCTCGCGCCCTTCTGCGAAGAGGAAGACCTGATCGCCGAGTGCAAGGCGAGGGACATCGAGGTCTACAACCCCGACGAAGACGGGCCGCTGCTGAAGAACGCCAGCGAGGAAGATATCGGCGAGCGCATCGAGGAACTCAACTGCTACGGCATCCTCACTGACGAGCGCCAGCGCGACCACTTGGCCGAACTGATCATCGAGGGCCGGACGAACGACGCGCTCGACCTCCTCTGGCAGATCGCCCCGGGCGGGATGTCGCCCGCTACCGTGAAAGGGATCGTCGCATGTCGGCAGGCCGAGACGCTGAAGGGGATGCTTTCGTGAGCGCCGCACCTAGCAACTTTCGCCTGTTAGAGCGGGCTATTTTGGACAGTCGCTTCACCGAGGCGGCGGCGATCGCGTCGGCGACCGGGCTGAACAACCTGGCACGCGTACTTCGCCGGAGAGCGGGAAATTGAGCTGGTCCGACGAACGTATCGCCGCCGCATCCCGGCTCTGGATCGACGGCAACAGTGCCGCCGTGATCGCCGGAGAGCTTGGCGTCTCTCGGAACGCCGTGATCGGCATCTCAAACCGAAAGCGCGCGCTATTCCCGCGGCGGCGGACCGTGACCACGGCGCGGAAGGCGCCGCCCGAAGCAGCGCCAAAGCCGACTAGCCAGCCGGTGCCGAAGATCAGCCGGCCGCCCGAGGTCGTCGCTCCTGCCGAGCCCCCGCGGCGCACGGATGCTTTCAGGCCGCTCGCCGGTCGGGCGCCGGTGCTGCTCGCCGACGCGCAACCTTGCGGGTGCCGCTGGCCGGTAGAGCCCGACAACGCACGCGACCCGCTCCACAGTGTGACGCTGCACGTCTGCGGCGCACCGAAGCCGGAAGATAGCGGGCCGCACTGGTGTGCCGCGCATCGCGAGATCGGAAAGGCGGTGCGCGCATGACCGCCGCCCTCCGCGTCCTCGTCGCCTGCGAGTTCTCTGGAATCGTCCGGAACGCGTTCCTCGACCGCGGACATGATGCGTGGTCCTGCGATCTCCTCCCGAGCGATGACGGCAGCAACCGGCACATCCGCGGCGATGCTCGCGATCTTCTCGACGACGGCTGGGACCTGCTCATGGTCGCGCATCCGCCGTGCACCCGCCTCTGCAACAGCGGCGTCCGCTGGCTCACCGCGCCGCCGGCAGGCAAGACCCGCGAGCAGATGTGGGACGATCTGGAGGAAGGCGCCGCGCTGTTCTCGACGTTCTGGAACGCGCCGATCGAGCGCATCGCCGTCGAAAACCCGGTCATGCACAAGCACGCGAAGGCGCGGATCCGGAACTACGCCGAGCCGGCGCAGTCGGTCCAGCCGTGGCAGTTCGGCCATGGCGAGACCAAGCGCACCTGCCTCTGGCTGAAGAACCTTCCGGCGCTCGTCCCCACGAACGTGGTTGAGGGCCGCGACCAGCGCGTCCACCGCATGTCGCCGGGCCCCGATCGGTGGCGCGAGCGCTCCCGGTTTTTCCCCGGCATTGCCGAGGCCATGGCTGACCAGTGGGGCGGCTACGCCCTGCAGGAGATGGCAGCGTGACCCAATCACTCGGTGTCGGCGACCCGTCTTTCGGGCAGACCATAGTCGTCCATTGCCTGGCGGATGGAGGTACAGATAATTTTCACCCTATGTCGCATCGCGTGAATCTTGCGCCGATCCTCCGGGTCGAAATTCGACAGGAATACATCAGGGAAAAACATGTCGACGAGGCTTTCGGGCGGGATCTCACCATTCACGATTCTTCGGAGCTCGGCGGCAGGTCCTTCTATGTCATCTACGACAAGGTCTGCAGCCTGTTCGAAAATACGGCTATCGATCGTATCCGCTATGTTTACCTCGACGCGCCGAAGGCGGTCCTTGGCACTCGACCGTGCGTTACCGAAGCCGGAGATGTCAAAAAACGGATATCGCAAGAGGCCTATTTCCGCTTCCAGCTTCCCTACAACTCCACTTTCAGCTCGGCGGAGCACGGTTCTGGATCGCCGCAACTGAGTCTCGAGAACATCGAGATGCCTGCGATTCTGATCGGCACTATCTCTTCGCATCTGCTGGAGCGATTTGTAGGCGATGGATGCCGCGTAGAGCGCACCAATTCCCCCAGCCCATCCGCTGAACGCGCCGATCGTCTCCCTCAGCCATTCCAGCTGCGCAGCGGCAAGGATAAGCGCGCCGACTGCAAGCCCGGCGGAGAAACAGGCGCCCCCGGTTACCATCTTGTTCCGCCGTTTTTCCATACCGGATCGACTAGCACACGCGTGACGATCTGCGGGAGGGCCGCATGACCGCCCTCCACATCGATTTCGAGAGCCGCAGCACCGTCGACCTGAAGAAGACGGGCGCATTCGTCTATGCCGCCGACCCGACGACCGATCTCTGGTGCGCCTGCTACGCCTTCGACGACGGCGACGTTCTGACCTGGCGCCCGGGCGAGCCGTGCCCGGACGACATCGCCATGCACGTCATCGAGGGTGGCGAGCTGCACGCCCACAACGCGGCGTTTGAGGCGATCCTATGGGAGCGCATCCTTGGCCCGCGCTATGGCTGGCCGGTGCCGGACCCGACGCAATGGCGCTGCACAATGGTGCAGGCCTACGCCCTCGCCCTCCCCGGCTCACTGGAGCAGGCCGCACCGGCCGCCGGGCTGGACATCGAGAAGGACAGCGCCGGCCGCCGTCTGATGCTCCAAATGGCCAAGCCACGGAAGACGGACCCGCTCACCTGGTGGGATGCGCCCGAAAAGGTCGAGCGGCTGATCAGCTATTGCAGGATCGACGTCGAGGTCGAGCGCGAGCTGGGCAAGCGCCTCCGCCCCCTGAAGCCTTCGGAACTCGACCTCTGGCACCTCGACCAGCGCATCAACGGACGCGGCGTCTACGTCGATCGCAAGCTCGCCAACGCGGCCAAGCGCATCGTGAAGACGGCGGCCGAGCGGCTCGACAAGCGCATGGCGGCCGTGACGAACTTCGCCGTCAGCGCCTGCTCGAACCGGAACCAGCTGATCGCATGGGTGCGCGAGCGAGGCCTCGACGGTATCGAGAGCATCGCCAAGGACCAGATCGAGGAGCTTCTGGCTCGGGACGATCTCCCGACCGACGTGCGCGAGGCGCTGGAGATCCGGCGCCAGTCGGCGCGCGCCAGCGTCGCCAAGATCGACGCGCTCCTGAACGGCACCGATGCCGACGGCCGAGCGCGCGGGCTCCTGCAGTTCCACGCGGCCAGCACCGGGCGCTGGGCCGGCCGCCGCTTCCAGCCGCAGAACATCAAGCGCCCGGACCTCGAGGACGTAGACAGCGCGATCGACATCATAGGCACCGGCGACATCGACCTCGTCGACATGCTCTACGAGGATCCGCTCAACGTGGTCGCCGACTGCCTTCGCGGCATGATCCGCGCCGCCCCGGGCCGCAAGATCGTCGCGGCCGACTACGCGAACATCGAAGGCCGCGTTCTGGCCTGGCTCGCTGGCGAGCGGTGGAAGGTGCAGGCCTTCCGCGACTTCGACGCCGGCGAGGGCCCCGACCTCTACAAGGTCGCCTATGGCCGGTCCTACGGCATCGCGCCGGCCGACGTGACGAAGGCGCAACGCCAGATCGGCAAGGTGATGGAACTGGCCCTCGGCTACCAGGGCGGCGTCGGCGCCTTCGCCACGATGGGCGTGAACTACGGCGTCCGGCTACCGGTACCCGAGGTCGAGGCCATCCGCGACGCGTGGCGCGCCGCGCACCCGGCGATCAAGCAGTTCTGGCGAGACATGGAAGACGCCGCGATCGAGGCTACGCAGACACCCGGCCGCGTGGGCAAGGTAGGCGCCGTCATCGCGTTCAAGCGCGTGGGCTCGTGGCTGTTCATGCAGCTACCGTCGAAGCGGTTCCTCGCCTACGCCTATCCGGAGATCCGCACGAAGGAGATGCCCTGGACGAACGACGACGGCTCGCCGGTCTACAAGGACCAGCTGAGCTACATGGGCGTCAACAGCTACACCCGGAAGTGGGAACGCGGCTTCGCGTATGGCGGCCTGCTGGCCGAGAACGCGACGCAGGCGGTGGCGCGGGACGTCATGGCCGACGCGATGCCGCGGCTCGAGGCCGCCGGTTATCCACTGATCCTGTCGGTGCATGACGAACTCGTCACCGAGCCGAAGGCTGACCACGGCTCCGCAGCCGAGATGGAAGCGATCCTCTGCGATCTGCCGGAGTGGGCGGCGGGACTCCCGGTTGCGGCTGAGGGGTTCGAGGCCGAGAGGTATCGGAAATGACCGGCCGCCCGCTCAAGGTCACGCAGAAGCAGGTGACGGCGATCCTCAAGGGCGCGGCCGCCGCGGGCGTCAATTACGAGGTCCGGATCGAGAACGGCGTCGTGCGGTTCGTGCCGTGTGACGCGCCGCAGGAACCACCGCAGCTTGACAGCAAGCCAAACTGGTACCTCTGATGTCAGTTATGCCGCGCCCTCGCCTTCCCTACACCCGCCGTGAAAAGTCCCGCCACGGGAAATACGTCTGGTACTTCCGCAAGGACGACGGGCCGCGCGTGCGGCTGCGCGGCGATTTCATGTCGCCCACATGGAAGGAGGACTACGATCGTGCGCTGTCCGGCCAGGTCGTCGCGCCACAGCAGAAGCAGGCCAAGGGCACGCTCCGCTGGCTCGTCGAGCGCTATCTCGACAGCGCACCGTTTCTGACGCTGGCGCCGTCGACCCAGCGCATGCGGGCCAACGTCCTGAAGAGCATCGTGAAGACCGGCGGCGACGCGCGCCTCGGCGAACTGACGCGCCAGACGATGGCTGCCGGACGCGACCGCCGGGGCAAGACGCCGTTCGCGGCGATAACGTTCCTGAAGACGATGTCGCAGCTGTTCGATTGGGCGATCGATGCCGGGTACATGACGCACAATCCGGCCAAGGACGTGAAGCGGCCGAACGCGAAGACCGAAGGCTTCACGCCGTGGACCGACGATCACATCCTCGCCTACTGCCAGCACTATCCCGTCGGCACGCGCGAGCGGCTCGCGATGGACCTCATGCTGTTCACCGGCCTCGCCCGCTCCGACGCGATTGCGGTAGGCCGGCAGCACGTCAGGGAGGGCGTGATCGAGTACCGGCGGACGAAGACCGCGGCGCCGATCTACATCGCGATCCTGCCCCCGCTCCAGGCGTCCATTGATGCCACACCGACGGGTGACATGGCTTTCCTCGTCACCAGTCGCGGTGAACCGTGGGGCAGCGCTGCCAGCTTCGGCAACACGTTCTCCGACTGGTGCCGCGCCGCCGGCCTGCCGGTGCGCGCCCACGGCCTGCGCAAACGCATCGCGACCATCATGGCCGAGGGCGGCGGAACGCAAAGCCAGCTGAAGGCATATTTCGGGTGGTCGAGCGATTCGATGGCGGCCCATTACACCAAGCGGGCCGACGCTCGCGCCATGGCAATCGCGGCCTCGAAAGGCCTAAACGTGAACAGCCTATCGCCGCACCTAGATTTTCGACCGCCGCACCTAATAATTAAGTGAGCGAAAACAGGGGCTTACGCGGCTAAAAATCGGAAGTGGCGACCCCGGCAGGATTCGAACCTGCGACCATCGGCTTAGAAGGCGGGTAGAAGCCGAGTTCCGACGGTCTATGTTCCGACTTTCCGCCGTAGCAAAAAGGGTCGCAACATGACGAAAGTTGGAACGTTCAGCCCATGGTCAGGCGATGCCGTCCAGCCACAGGATGATCCGGCCGCGAGGTTCGCGCTGGAGCACGCCGACACGCGGGAGAAGGCGATTGCCGAGCTCCGGGGGATTGCGGCCGAAACCGACCCGGCCGTGGCGCGATCCGACAGCGCCCAGGTCATCGACGAATTGCTGCGCGCCATCGGCTATGGTGACGTTGCAGACGCATGGAACGCCGTAAACAGCGTTCCGAGAGTTAGCCGGCAGCCTCTGCACCAACCCCCGTGATGCGTCTCTCTCGCAGATGCTACAGCTTGGTCAGATTTCCCGTGCAATGCTGAAGACCGGGACACTTTTTCAGGATTCCAGCATGGCAGTCGGTCACACGTGTTCGAAGTTCGCCGGTAATTTGCGTGGTGGTCTGACAGCTGTGGGCATAGTCGCTCTCGGGCTATGCGCGGTTTGGCAACCCGGACCGGCCGAGGCTGATACTCATTCGTCTGATCAGGCAGTGTTCGTTTTTGGCGGTGCGCTTGTAAATGATGATATGGCAGCGACCGCCAACCTCTTCGGCGCCGATTACGAGGACAATTTCCTAGCCGGCGGAGGCTATCAGAACTTCCTTTTCAGAGACCGTCTCGGTTTCCACTACGGATTAGAAGTTGGCGGCGCGGCACGCTTCGGCGACAATACATCCGGGGAAATATGGAGCGGTATCGTCCTGCGGCATGAGGGAGTGCCGGTCGCAGATACCCTTCATTTCTCTCCCTCGCTGACCGTCGGTTTGAGTGCGGTCACGGAGACGGTCGGGCGCGAGGCACGGAACGAAATCATGGATGACGGCGACGCTACGCTCCTCTTCTATCTCGGGCCTGAGATCAGCGTCTCCGGATCTTCAGCGCGAGAGACAGAGTTCTTCTGGAGGCTGCACCATCGTTCAGGAGCCGGCGGAACGCTGGGGGACATGCGCGGCGCCGCCAATGCCAACGTATTTGGCTTCCGCTCGCGCTTCTGAAGCGAACTCCTGCAGGTCTTGATCAAGGAAGGTCTGTCACAGCCATGGCCGAACGACGGGAATCGGTGGTGCCGGTAGAGCCATCTCCAGACCCGCACACGATCGACACGCTCGGCAAGCTGGCCGACAACGAGATGGGTCTCGTCTGGTATTGCAACGACTGTAACCGGAAGCTCGGGCTGGACCTAGCCGGGGCGATCCACCTATGGGGCCGTGATCAGGCCTTCGTGGGGTGGAAGCCGCCTATCGTCTGTGTCGACTGCCGAAGCCGGAATGTGTCGATGAGGGTTCAGGCGAAAGTGCCGGGGCGACGAGGCGTAGGTACAAGGTTCGAGAATCCATGATCCGTCGTCTGCTGGTACGCATTTTCAGGAGCTCTGTCGGATCCAGGCATGAAGCGACGGCGCTCGTCGAGGTTCATGGTCCGCGGCGGGCATGGATCGTCGCTAGCGATATGCATCGACTGGCACAGGTGGTCGATGCTGAAGACGATGGCCGATACTGGAACAGCGTCATGTGGGAGATCGAGCGGCAGACCGGGTACCAGCACCAGCCTGACACGGCGATGCGGATGGTCGAGCGTTGAGCCGTGTGGACGTTCGGGCTTTATTGGCAGTCCGAATGACCGAGCCGGCCTCGAGAACTGCCCATGGAAGACACCGCCAACGACCTGGCCGAGACGCGAACGCATCGGGACGCTGAAACGACGAAAGGCCCGGCCACCCACGAAGGGCAGCCGGGCCGAAGAGTGTCGAACTGGAACCCTGCGGTCGCCACATTGCAGACGGCCTAAGTTGGCCAGTGAAACGCGAATCGGACTAGTGTATTCTGTTAACCATCCCGTTTAACAGAATTGAAAAGACGCCTTCCCTACATTCGAGGAATAGCGGACCAACCTCAGTGGTTGGAGGCATGATGCCGTCTTCGTTATACCGGTAGAATCCGGAATGTCCCCCCCCTGTTCATTTATCTGCGTTACGGGACACCACGATGACCTCTATCAATACGAACGTTTCGGCGATGACGGCTCTGCAGAGCCTGTCGATGATCAACAGCAGCCTCGACCAGACCCAGAACCGCATCTCGACCGGCTTTCGCGTCGGTGCCGCTTCGGACAACGCCGCTTACTGGTCGATCGCCACCACGATGCGTTCGGATAACAAGGCGCTCGGTGCCGTCGAGGACGCTCTTGGTCTTGGCCAGGCGAAGGTCGACACGGCCTATACCGGCATGAAGGCCGCCATCGACGTCGTGGACGAGATGAAGTCCAAGCTCGTCGCGGCGCGCGAGCCAGGCGTCGACAAGTCGAAGATCCAGTCCGAACTCAAGGAGTTGCAGGGCCAGCTGTCCTCGATCGCAACCTCCGCATCGTTTTCCGGTGAGAATTGGCTGTCTGTCGACAGCGGCGCTGCCGGCTATACGGCAACCAAGTCCGTCGTTTCGTCTTTCAATCGCGCGGCAGACGGTACGGTGTCCGTTTCGACGATCGACATCGACATCACGAGCACCGAACTTTTCGATGCTGCCGATCAGACCGGTGTGCTTGACGCGACGTTCACGACCGGCGGCGTGGGTGCAGCCGTGGTCTCGGTGAGCACGCTCGACATCACTACCGCCGGACTCGATGACACGGACATCGACTCTATGATCTCCGCCGTCGACACTGCGGTTCAGTCGATGACAACGGCCGCATCTAACCTCGGCGCCGCCAAGAACCGCATGGACATCCAGTCGGAGTTCGTCTCCAACCTGCGCGACTCCATCGAGAAGGGCGTCGGCACGCTGGTGGATGCGGACATGACGGAAGAGTCCACCCGGCTGAAGGCTCTGCAGACGCAGCAGCAGCTGGGCGTCCAGGCGCTGTCGATCGCCAACAATTCCTCGCAGTCGCTGCTGTCGCTCTTCCGCTAAGACGCGGCATTTCGCCACTGACATGGACGGGTCCGGCCTTGCGGCCGGACCTTTTCGCGTCGAACCAAAGGGCCACAGATCGTTTCAGCCAGAATGCCGGCACAGTTCGCGGTCCGGGGCGGCATTGAACCGTTCCCAATCCCCTGCGTTGCCTATTGCGATCAACAGCGGGTGCGGCAGATGTTTTTGTTTTTCTCCAATGGCATCGGCTGCATGGGCTCGATCATTATCTCCATCATCCTGAGCGTTCTGGTGATGGCCATTCTCGGCGTGATCTGAGCCGAAAAAGACAAGCCTGTGGCGCCTACCAAGGTACCGACGGTTGAGGCATGACGGGGAGCCGATGGCTTCATTCCTGCGGTGCTACGTCGCCCAGCTATCTCGAGCGGCAAGCTCCTTGCGCAGTTCGGCGACCTCCTCCTGCAGGCAGTCCACTTTCCGCGTCAGATCGAGGATCGTCTCCTGAAGGTGCACCTCTCGATTGGCCGCCTCCGCGAGTGCCGTCCGTAAGCTGATGCCGCGGTCGAGCTCTGACTCGTACAGCTGCCGCATCCGAACCACCTCGGACTTGATGTCGAGATAGAACGCCTCACGCTGCCGCACCATTTCCTCGCGCTCGGCTATGCGGGATTTACGCGCCGCCAGCAGCTCGGCCTGGTGCTTCGCGTCCCTGCGCATGAGAAGCCATTTGGCCGCTGCGCCGACTGCGATGACTGTTGGAAGGATTGCCGGGAGGGCGGTTACGAGGTCGTCAAAGGATACATAGGGCATCAAGCGCTGCTCTGTCCCGGCCTTGATTTCGGAGGTGGAGCGGCGCGGGGCCGGCGCGTTCGGCACGGGTCACCCTGGCGCCGCCGACAGCGCAAGCACGGCGATCACTACCAGACCGGCAACGGTGCCCCAGAACGCCACGCTGAGGACGCTCACGGCTTCACCTTGTCGATCTGCCGCTGCAGATGCGGGACGACGAGATCGGCGATCTTGCTGTCCGACAGGCCGAGCGTCTTGACCGTGTCGGGCACGGACGCCTTCACGTAGGCGATCGCGGCACCGGTGGCGTCCGACGTGACTGCCGGCATAGTCCGTGAGCCCCCTGCCCGTGCGATGGCCGTCAGCGCCGCGTTCTCCAGCGCCGACTGCAGAAGCTTGGCCCGCGCCTCGTCTTTGATGACGTTGTTGACCTTCAGCCAGGCGATGGCGGCAGGAATGGCGATCGTCGTCAGCACCGTGGCGAGCAGCGGGAGAATGACGGCGAGCGTGATGTCGATGGCGTTGTCCATGGATCAGATCTCCTTTTGCGCGAGGGACTGTGCCGCCAGCACGTCGGCGTAGGCTGCGGACGCAGCGGCCAGGGCGGTGGCGGCATCGGTGGGCGGGTCGGCGCAGATGCGGGTGACGACGAGATGCGCGTTGCTCTCGGCGGCGATCAGCTGCGGCGATAGCGCCGCCTGCTGCGCCAGGACGACGAAGGCGGTGTGCGCCAGCGGCTCGAACTGGCAGATCCGGGCAAGCTGCTCCGACACCGGAACCGGGATCTGCGGATTGACCGACGTGCATGCGGAGAGAGCGGCGGCGCAGGCCACCAACGCGATCGGCTTCATGGCCGGGGTCCTTTCGGGAGGTCAGAGGCGAGCGGCCTGGACATGCATCCAGTCGAAGTTCCGGGCGCGGCCGAGCGACAACCAGCCCTCGTCCTCCCAGCACTTCCAGAACGGCAGCGCGTCCGCCTGAGAGAGACGGGCGCGAGGCGCCTTCCATTTCAGCTGATTGCGGATCGGGTCGAAGTCGATCGCGATGCCCCACGAGTGCATCGAATAGGCAGACCCGCCGCGCATCCGGCGCACGTTGAGCGAGCCCCCGAACAGGTGGAGGCCGAGGTCTTCGCGCTCGCGGGTGGAGTAGATGCCGGCGAGCCGCTGGAACACGCGCTCGGCCGATTCCGCGACCTTCTCGTGCATCGTGATCCGGCGGATGCGGACGCTCTTGTCCCACGCCAGAACCATGTCGAACGGGATCTCGACCCGTGTCTGCCGGGTGCCGACGGCGCCATAGAAGCTCGTCACGTCCCGCTGGCGCGGCCATGTGTTCTTGACCGTTCCGGGTGCCTCATCCAGTTCGATATCGCGGTCTGGGAGATCCGCCATCGTCGCGGGCGATACGGCAGATGCGGAAGCCCGGAGCGCCTTGACCACCTTCGGGTCGGCCGTGCCGTCTGCCGTCAGGCCATGTGCCCGCTCGAATGCCTTGAGTGCGGCGAGCGTGACGGGGCCAATGATGCCGTCAATCGCGCCACACGGGAAACCGTGGGCGGTCAGCCGGCTTTGCAGCCACTGTTCAAACGTCATGGCGATCTCCGGTGATCACAAGGAAAGGCCCGCCAAGCGATTGCCGGGCGGGCTTATGAAAAAGGCCGCTCACGGCGGCCGTTGGAAGTTCTTGGATGCGGGGGGGGGGCTAGAGCGCCGCGCCAAGCCGGAACAGGTCGTCAATCTGAGCGTGCGTCATCTCGAGCGCCACGCGGCCCTTCTCGATCACCGCATTGTCGCGCTCGATGACCGTCGCATATTCCCACGCCTCTCGCTCTTCCTCGGATAGAGTGGCGACGAAGCTTTTCACGTTGGCGTGCAGCCCAGCGGCGCGGAGCGCCTTGCGTGCCTGAAGCGGTGTCATGCTGGCTGGGATAGATGCCCGCGCTCTGTCGTCGGCAGTGATGATGATGGAGGGATCAGGCGTCCACATTGGCGGGCTCCTCGGGATCGGATGGCAATGCGATCACACCGTCTTCGCTGACAGTGATCGGCTCGGGGAACGCGACGCCGAATGAAGGATTCGGCCCGTGCGGCAGGATCACAGCCACATGCACTTCGCCGTCGATCCGCTGGACCGGCCCGACGATCCAGTCGCAAGGAACGGCACCGGCTGGAATCGTGTCGCCGTCCTCCAGCGTGTTGAAGTTGAACAGCTCGCCGTTGATGCGAAGCCGATCGCCTGCGGTCTTTTCGAGCGTCGGAACCGGATCGTCGCGGCGTTGAGGGAAAAGGCTAATCCGCATCAGAACCACCTTCCAAAAGCGATCGCTTGAATTGCCGCAGCATCACCCGACTGCGAATTGGCGGCGCGAAACCCCGTCGCAGTCGCCGATAGAGTTTCACCGGAGTCGACTGTAAAGACTGTACCGCCGCCGCTGAGACGGCGCGCACGCGCCGTCGCTACTGGTGCCGATGAGAAGGCGGCGGGAAACGTCCAAAGCGCCTCATCGGAAATGAAGATGCTCCCGTTCGGGCCGTTGATGGTGGTGCTCGTCAGCGTATGCCAGCAGATCTGCGTCCCGTCGGCGAAACGCACATATTGACCATTCGCATTCGACCCACGCTCGATGATCGCGCCTGTCGGAATGCCAGCGGCCTGCGAGACGCTTCCGACGATGGCCTGCATGACCGCCGATTCCGTCCCGGTCCAGCGGACGAACGCGCCATTGGCGCCGGCCAGTCCGGCCAGAGCGGAAAGCTGGGCATCAGATGCCTGCTTCCCGCCCAGCGCTGCCGCTGTGGCATCCGAGATGGGTTTGTTGGCGTCAGAGGTGTTGTCGACGTTGCCGAGGCCAAGCAACTCGGCTGTGAGCAGCGACAGCACCTCGCCAGCCGAGGCCGTACCGAGACTACCATCCTTCCAGGCCAGCAGGAGATCAGAGAGTGCGGGGACGACCGGGGTGAGTTCGCCCGGCGTCTTGATGGGAGTGTCGGACATCAGGCCGTCACCGTCATGTTCATCTTCAGGCTGCTCGCGTCGTCCGACATCACGGCGGTGCGCAATCCGTAGCGGTCAGCTACGATCTGCGTCGGCGTGGAAGACTGGCTCACGACAGCGCCATCAATCCCCTGCGCTGCCACCTTGAAGTCGGCGTCGTCGACACCTCCAGACTTCTGCGCAAGATGAAGGCTCTTCGTTCCGGGCGTGCGAGCCCAGTTGTAGCTGTCGGTCACCGAGAAGGTCGCGAAATTCTGACCGGAATAGCTGGTGTTGACGCCATCGACGATCTTCGAAAGCTGCAGCCGATCCTTGTTCGCCAGATTTGTGATCGTCGCGACGTTGGAACTGTTCGTCACCACCCGCGCAACCAGCATATCGTCGTAGGTGGAGTCGAAGGCGGCGTCTTGCTCGGGCAGGGCACCGGCATTGTAGGCCGCATCCTCCGCGTCGGTCAGACTGAAGCCGGCGCCATAGGCCCAGCGGCAATGATAGGTCTTGTTCGCCAACGTCTCGAAGGTGCGGTCGACCTCCGGATAATCCGACGTCGACACGGGATAGATGCCGCGATGCTGGAACGTCACCGCCGCCGGCACCAGGATGGTTCCGGCGCCGGGCGACGAGACATTCATCCGGCCGTCTGCCGTCTGGATTTCCGGAAAGATCGGCAACCTGGATCGCGCCATCAGGAGAGTGAGAAATTGCGAGACGTCGCCACCGCCGGTCGCGGCGTCGATCAAAGTCTCGATCGCCTTGCGGACCTGCTGCAGATCGTCATCCGCCGGGACGATGCCGGCATATTCGATCAAGTGGACAAGCTCTCGCATGTCCTGCTCGACCGCCTTCGCGGGCGGGATCGAGCCCTTCGTGCCCGTGACGCGGTTGCCGTCCTCGTAGGACGCATCGGGGTCGAGCACCCCGAACGGCTGCTGGTATTTCATCGCTTGTCCTCGAGGTTCTAGGAAGTGGGCAAGGCCGGGGCGACGATGGCGAAACCATCCTCCGTGCCGAGCACGAAGCCGTCGCCGACGTCGATCAGGTACGGCAGCGGCCAGCCGCCATAGTTGAACACAGGATAGGTCCAGCCCGGCGCGAGAGCACGGAACACGCACTCCAGCGTTTCGACGCCCTGGAAGTCGAGCAGCCGGTCGATGCCGACCTCGTCGATGCCGACCTCGAACTGCGTCACGCCGATGTCGAAGACGTAGATCGTCCACTGCTGGTCGATCGCGGCGTTCGACAACTCGTCGATGCCCCCACAATCGGACACGCCGCACTCGAAGCCGCCCGGCAACTCGATGGCGATCGTGTATCCGAGGAAGGCGGCGAGCCGGACGAAATCCTCCACAGTGATCGTGCCGTCCGACGTCACCTTGGCCTGCAGACGATGCAGCCGTTGCGCGAGACTCTGTGTCTCGGTGACGCACGGATCCGGCAAGCCCCATTCGGCCTCCCATTCCGGCAGGCTCGCGTCGACCTTCTGGATGCGGCCCTCCTGCGTCATCTGGAAGGCGCGGCGATAGAGATCGCCGAACGGCGCGGCGAGCGCCTGCATGGCGCGGCCAAGAACCGAACCATCCGGATCCACGAACGCATGACCGTCCGGCGTGCGCCAGGCCGCGCCCTTGGGCGCCAGCGCAATCAGGATGTCCCGCAGCGTGTCGTCCGACGGGTCCGACAGGGCATCGCGGGTGTCGACCGTCGCCATGTCCGCGACATTGCTGCAGTCGACGAAGATCACCGGCGAGCCGTCGAAGGTTCGGAACAGGTCGTAGGCGGCATTGACGTAGAAGGTCGACATCGGCGCTCCCGTCAGGCCCAGGTGATGGTGCCGAGCACCGGCAGCTGGCCCGGCGTCATCACCGGCGCCATCTGAGGCGCGACCAGGACGTGCCGCCTTTCCCCGTCAGTCTGGGAAATGACCTCCGACAGCCATGCCAGCGGGATCTCGAGATTTTCGTTGGGCAGACCGGGCCGCAGCCGCGTCTCGGGGTCGGTGGCATCGAAGAAGGCGGCAAGCTGGGCATAGACCGCTGCGCGGTTGTCGACGCTGTCCGGCACAAGCCGTATCGTCAGATCGACCGGCGCCGCGACGGGCGCAATGGCGAAGAACTCCGACCGGATCAGACGCCGGCCCTCGATCGCCGCCTGCACCGCCGCGACATCGGCCTCGGTCGGGATCCCGTTTGGCCGCCCCTCGAAGGTGAACCACAGGCCGACCCAGCCGAAGCCGTTGGAGAACTGACGCGCCCAGGCATTCGCGACGCCGGGCACGGCGAGCGCCCAGCCCTCATAGTCCGACAGCGCCCCGCCCTGCGGTGGCGTGCGCTTGCGGCGCAGGCCACGCCGGCGCAGGCTTTCGATGCTTTCCTTGTCAGCGCCGCCGCCAATGCCGCCGGTCGCCACCGTCGCGGTCGCGGCCAGCGCCGGGAACAGCGCCGGGTCGGCCAGATTGAGCACCGCGTCCGGATCGCGATTGGCCGCCGCGCCGCGCTGCTCCGATTGCACCGTCAGGGTCAGCGCGCCGAGGGCGTTAGCCGTGGCCGGCTCAGTCGTGACATAAGTGGTGCCGCCAGAGACGTAGCGAATGCCTGCAGGATAGACGCTGCTCGCCGCGCCGGTGGTAGTCACCTGCCCGGCGGCGACTGAAGCCGCGCGCTGAAATATCCCGTAGGCGGCGCATTCGTCGCGCACATGGCTTTCGATGTCTGCCGAATGCAGGAACATCTGCCTGAACATGCGCTGCTGGCGCAGCTCGAATTCATGCGCGAACAAGCCCAGCGCCTTGGCCAGGACGTTCAAAACGCTTTGCCAGAGGGTCGCGTCGGTGCCCGGCAGATATTGCCGGATCGCACCGCGCGCCCTGGTCGCTAATTCAGACGGAGAGCGGGCTTCGAACGCCATGCAGCTGATCCCAGAGAACGCCGTAGCGCTGGTGAAACATTTGCGCGCCGTCGCGGCCGTAGCCGAGAACGACAAGCTCGAGTCGGTTTGCGGTCCGGTCCGCAGTCGCCGTGACATCCCAGCGCACCATGGCGCCCTGGTCGATCAGCGTCTGCAGCGCCTCGCGTGCATAGTCTGCCGCCCGCAATTCGATGTCCGGTGTCAGCGCCGAGCGCCGCAGAAGCCACAGCTTGGAACCCAGCGGCCGGTCGCCGGGACCGAAGGAGATCGCGTCGCCCGGCCAGCCCCTGTTTTCGTCGTCATCGCGCAGCTCGGCCGGGTCGGCCGCGACATCGGTCATCAGGCAGATCAGGACCGCGGTGGCCAGCGCCTGCTCGGCGCGCAGGCTGGCCGGGTTGATCGGGTCGTCCGGCGCCGTCAGCGCGAAGTCGCCGAGCGCACCATCCCAGACGATGTCCGGCGACAGCTGCGGCTGGTCGGGGCGGGAAAGCGGAACGATCCTCATGCGCCACCATCACCGTCGCCATCGACCACCGAGCCGGTCGCCGAGAGATTGCCGTCCAGTGTGATGTCACCATTGACCGTGAGAGGCCCGTTGATCGTCACGCCATTCGGAGCGTTGATCGTCCAGTCTCCGGCGGTGAAGGTCGCAGTGCGGTTCGCGAAATCGAACACTGCCCCGCCATCGCCTACCAGCTTGATGATGTTGCCGAGGTGATCGTAGATGGCGGCGCCGCCCATTGGCAGATCAGGACGCAGACCCGGGTCCTCGCTCCCGAAGACATAGCCACTCTCTCGGTTGCCGCGCTGGTTGATCAGAACGCCTTGGCCGCCCTTCACCGGATGGGAGGCGAAGCCATGCTCCCCCGGCCGGTGCATCCGTTTCCAGCGATCGCCGCCATAGCCCTGCCCGCTCACGAATTGCTGGCCTCCTTCGTGCTCGACCGTCCCGTCGAACTCGAAGCGGGTCAGATTGCCGTCGGCCATCTACATCTCCTGAAATTCTGGCTCGAGCGCCGACGGCGCGCTCCAGGCCGCGGCGCTTTCCCCGCGCGGGTTTTCGCCGCCCAGCGCCCGCGGGTCGACCAGCGACAGCGTGGCGACGGTGCCCTTTTCGTCCTGGACGAAGACGACCCGCTCGACGGCCATGTCCTGCCGGATCCCGAGCCAATCGCTGTCGACGAAGACCAGGAAGTGCGGCTCCCAGAGGCGTCCCTTCTCGTCGCGAAAACCGCGCACCACGATCGTCGCGGTGGTGCCCTTCCCGGCCGAGCGCCGCGCCTCGTTGGCGGCGCGCTTCTTCATGCGCGAGGAATCCGCCTCGCCCTCCAGGAGCTTGATCAGCGGCCGCTTGCGCGGGACGCCGGGATCAGACGCGACGGCCTGCGGGCGCAACGATGCGGCCTTGGTGCCGGTCGCCGCCTGCCCGCGGATCTTCACTTCGGAGAACCTCCCGGCCATGGTCAGCTGCGCCGAGCCGCTCTTGTACGGATCGAGGCCGCGCACCAGGGCGCCGGCATGACGCCCGGTTGGCTCGTTGGCGATCCGGTGCTTGCCCTCCGGCGTGTCATAGATCAGGGCGCCCTGCGAGCGGGCCTCACGCTCGACCGTTTGGAACCAGGTCTGGCCAGTATCGAGCTTGTGATAGGCTTTCTTCAGCCCCTCGATATCGCACTCGACGCCGATCCCCAGGGTATCGAACTGCTCGGCGATATCCTTCAGCGTGCAATTCTCGACATCTCCGGTCGGATGATCGACAGACGCCTCGGTGTTGTCGATCGTTCGCGAAACGAAGGTCACGTCGTAGGTTCGCTCCTCGGGGCCATGGGCAGGCCGCACGTCCTGCACATAGCCGGTCAGGAAGAGATCACCGGAGAACCGGATCACCGTCTCGTCGCCAGGCAGGCAGGGCAGGCCCGGGCCGGTCGGGACGATCGATGCTGTGGCGTTACGCACTGCCTTATCAACCGCCTGCGTGCCGGCAAACCGCGTATGCGCCAGGGTCTGCCCCGCGCACCTGATCTCGATGATTTCGAGCGTCATGGCGCGATCGCCTCAAAGGCCGTGGGCATGACAGCAGGCGTGGCCACCTTGTTGCGGTCGACGATCTCCGCCGCCCGCGCCGGGTCGCTGTAGAGCTGCCAGGCGAGCAGCGTCGACGGCAGCGATAGACCCGTCTCCACCCGCACCAGCGGCGCCCGATCGGCGGCGGTGCGGGACAACTGCAATGCCGCCTCGCCGACAAGCGCGGTCAGATAACCAAACACCTCATCGGACAGGTTCGGCCCGGCCAGTTCGTAAGCCAGTGCCGCGCGCGCCAGCAGATTCTCGCGCGCTGCCGCCGCGTCCTGCGATGACGGATAGTCCCGCCGCACGAAGGCATAAGCGGCCATCGTCACGGCGAGGACGGTCACGAAGCCGTCGATCGCTGGCTCGCCGGTTTCCGACGGCTGCTCAGTGTCGTCGAGCACGCCCACAGGGTCCCCGCCCTCGCCAATGATCCGTCCCGCGTCGAGCATCGCACCCGCCGCGGCCGATCCGGCGCCCGGCTGCACGACCGCAAGCGCCCGGGCGATCAGCGTCAGGTCGTCAGAATCCGCGCAGCGACGGTCGCCGATCGCGCCGAGCCAATCGCGGGCAAGGAAGATGCTGGCGCGAGTGGCCATGTCAGAACACCGAGGCGAAGGAGGATGTGATGGCGGCCGCAGCGCCGGTCACGATGCCCCGCAGCGATGGGACAGCACCGAGTACCGATGGCACCGCACCGGTAGGGACGAGGAACTCGAGGTCGTAGGCAATCAGGCCATTCTTGTCCTTCCGACGATCGCGCCGGCAGACCGTGCAATTGGCGATCAGACCGGGATCCATTGGCAGCGTGAGAAACCCCGGGCCCGACACCTGGCAGACCAGCTCAAGCGCACGGCCCTCAATATCGGCGGCATCGGAGGCGACATAGGCATCGACCCGGTAGATCGGGATCTTGGCGCCGGTGTCCTCGACGGTGTTGCCTCCGCCGGAAATGTCATGGACCGCCACCCTGCGCCCGAAATCCGGAGTGTCCCGATCCACCCAGAAGGTGACGCCGCGAAACGACGCGCGGCGAAAGGCCTGGCTCCAGTCACGCATCGGCTTTGCCCTCACATGAAAAAACCCGCCACGGCTGACCGGGACGGGTATGAAAGACGCCTTCGCGCCAGCTGTGGTATGATCAATCAGTCACGGAGGGAGTGACCTCAATCCGTGACTAGGCTCGGCGGCAATGCCCCCCATGAGTAATGCTGCCGGGCCGCCAGTCAGGCGAGTATCGCCCACGCAAACGCTAGAATGCCGATCCACAAAATCGCGCTAATCACCAAGCCGTTCTTTATTCCACGGGCGACGTTCAGCGAATCTTCTGATTCGTGCCTGCGCGTGTGGAAATGAAAAGACATAGCGATCTCCCCCGAGGCCATATGACTATGATTCGGCATCGGAAGCTGGTCTGAAACTTAAGGAATGATCATTATCCACAACTGAATGCTGTCAGAGCGGCGCTCAATATGCCGAAAGCAGCAGCGAGGTCTGACTAGACGATCCATTCGATTAGAACACCCCAGAACAGGATGCACACGATCATGAGAATCAGGCCGGCTCTGGCGCAGCCGATGGCTCCCTTGTCGTCGTCTTCCACTGTCGCCTCCTCTCGCTCTCTTCGAACGGCGACACTGAAGCGGCGGGCCAGCGAGAGAAGGACGCGCGGATGGTTTCCACGGCGTTACGTCGTCAGGTGGTTAGGTGATCGTTAACGGGATGGTTCGGATCAGAGGTGCCGCGATGGGCGGCGAGATCGTCAGGCGTCATTATGCGACTGCATTGGCGTAGATTACGCCCTTGCCGGGCAGCTCCGCGTCTGCAAGACGGCTGGCGTAGACTCCGATCAGGTCGTAGTAGCCATCGCCGCGCGGGTTCCAGACTGCATCCGTGCCGCACCGTCCGAGCCAAAGTTCATCGCGCATGTCGGGTACGGTGCTGTCTGTGGTTACAGTGCCACCATTGCCGTTGAATGCACGACCTGTCCCGTCGAATGCAAGCATTACACCGAACGAACCATTAAAGTTGCCGCTATTGCCGAGTGCAGCCGCGGCATCAACAGGGGACGTGCCGACAGCCGTCCTTGAGATGGGGTAGAGGATCGACCTGTTACCCGAACCACCAAGAATGCGGCCGTAGTCCTCCAGCACCGCTTGTCCCTGAATAAGCACAGTAGCTGCCGATCGCTCAAATACTGTTTCCATCGCCAATGGCAGGCGGAAGTTGTCTGTTTCGGCAATCTCAAGCTGCTGGACGCCGTTGACTGTCGAGAACGTGGGCGTGTTCGTGGCATCGTCGGTAAACAGGGCGAAGAACGTGGCTTCCGTCACTTCTGCGCGCGAAGCGAGGATTTCCGCATCGGTGCCGCTGGTCACAGTCGGGAGAATGTAGACGCGCTCACGGAAGTCGCCCACCGCAGCCATCCCCGCATAACGCGGATTGGTTAGCGGGCTGGTCGAGCCAACCATGATCTCGTTGGACGCCATGTTGGCCATTCCGTTGCCGGTGGCCGTCACAGTGACGGTGAAAGCATTGTCGGCTTCGGTGCCGGTCAGCGTGTAGGTTTCGCCGGTCTCGCCCGACAGCGCAACACCATCCTTGTACCACTGGCGGGTGGTGGTCGCGGCGGGATAGGACCGCCAAATGCCGTCGAAGGCGGTTAGTGTATCTCCGTCCTTGCGAATGCGCGGCGGCATCAGGTTGAGCAAAGGTCGACTGCCTACCCAATTCCGCTCGACGATCGCCGCTGCGGTGATTGACGCCAGCAGGTTCTGTCCTGCTACGTTGGGATGAACTTCGTCGTCGCGCAGGGAAGACGGCCAGATGCCATTGGCGATGTCAGTCTCGTCCTGCGCATTGCCGCTCCCGTACCATTTGGAGATCGAGGTCGTTTCGACGTAATCGTTCGGGTACGCCGCCTGTATATCCGCCTCAATGTCCGACGAAGATCAGCACCGATCCCACGCCCTTGTTCTGGCAGATGACCCATTCCGCCGCCGTGGCGATCTCGGTCCATGCGGTTGTCAGGGTCAGGTCAGCGTCCATCGTGGCATTCCTTCACAAGATTGATAGATTCGCGGTCATGGCAAACGATTCGGAGCCCCCGATGGCAACTGATCTCGACCGCCCGCTGAAGACCCTGATCCTCGACCTCATGCTCGAGGTGAAGGAGCTGCGAATGCAGCTCCGGCGGATGGAAGAAAATGCCGATCGCAGGCACGAGATGGTGGTCGATTGGTGCGCACCTCAGCACGTGAAGGATGCGATTGAGGCAGTCGGCGACGTCGGCTTCGAAGAGACAGAGCCGCCGACGGACGTCACTGACGATCTGTCCAAATGGCTCGACAAGAGCCGCTAGAACCGTTTTCCGTCGATGCGACGGGCGTCATCACTGCCCTCCAGCGATGCCAGCGTCCGGCATGGATTGCCCCATATTCCCTGAAGGTGGTGCGCCAGCCATGCTGCCAATCAGCGAGCCGCCGGATGGCATATTCACCTTGACCGGCGTCTGCAGCGCGGCGCGGATCTGCGCAGCGATGTAGTCGGCCGCACTGCGAATGGCCGCGCCGGCTGCCTCTCCCTGCGCATCGAGTTGTGCGCCGCCTTGGGCGATGCTCTGCCCCGCGGCTTCACCGTCGAGCGCGAGCGCGTCGCCTGCACCCTCGATGGCAGACCGAAACTCCTCCGGCCCGTCAATGAAGGAATCAAGTGACTGCATCCGGTCCTGAGGCATGCCGCCGAAGGGCGACGACGTCGGATAGGAAAGTGGAGGCGCCTCGATGGACCCCTTCGACGACCGGCCCGCTATCTCCTGCAGCTTCGCGACATCGGCCGCCACGGCCGCCGGATCCGGCCGAGCGCCTGGCACCGCGGTCGCGCCGGTGCTGACGCCAAGCGGGCCGCCGGTTCGCGCCGCAACGGGCTCGATGTCGCCAGCCTTCAGGATGGTCTCGGTTTTCTCATCCTCACGGCCGAGGAAGCGGTCGATGAAGCCACGGCCCAACGCATCGATCGGGTTTGCCACCTGCGCCGCCTTGCCGGCGGACAGGAGGCGGTCGAAGCTATCGCTCGCCGTGTCGCCATCGTCTTCGGCAAGGCCGAGCAACTGCGCGCCGTCTTTGATCAGACCGACCGCCGAAGCGACACCGTTGACGGTCGTCGCGAGATTGGCAAAGAACTCCTGGATGGGCGGATTGTCACTGCCCATCGCCATCAGGCTATTGATCTCGGTGATCAGATCGGCGACCGCATCCTTCGCTTCGATCACCTCGTCGAGGTTCACATCGGCCTTGAGGTTTTCAAGCCCGATGCCGATCTCCTGAGCGATCTCGCGAGCGCCTTCCAGCGCCTCCTTCATCGCAGGCATGCCGGTCATGCCGACATCGATCGTCAGCTTCTTGAATTCGTTCTTCAGCAGCTGGAACTGCGACCAGAAGTCGTCGAGCTTCAGATCGTAGGATTCGCCGAGCGAACCCTTCCAGGAAGCCCGGTCCAGCGCAATCTGCTGGTTGCGGGCCAGTTCATCCCGGGCCACGACGAGACGCCGAACTTCATCGGAAAAGCCCTGCCCGAGAAGACCAGTCACCATCTCCGACTGCTCGAACTTGTCGAGTTCGGAAACGTGATCGAGAAATACCTCAATCGCTTTGTTGGCATCGGTTTTCAGGATGTCCTGGAACGCATCGATGTTCCCGACGATGCTTTCCAGCGCGGCTGCGGCCTTGTCCGAGCCGGGCGACAGAAGACGATCCGTCAGCGTGTTCATCATCCGGGCCGCAACCTCCGGCTCCATCTTGATGTTCGCCAATGTCGCGCCGTAGGCAGCCGCCTGCTCCGCAGAAAGCCCGAACAGCTTCAGCTGTGCCCCGGCCCGATCAAGGAAGCTGACGATGTCGCGCTCGTCGGCTATGCCGCTGTCGGCAAGCTTATTGATCAGGCCGAAATATTCCTCCATGCCGCCCATGGAGATGCCCATGGACACCTTGAAGCCGGCGGCGGCGTTGCCGACTTCCTCGGCGCTCATTTCGAACGCATCGGCTGCCATCGCCGACAGCCGGGCAAACTCCCGCAACTCGTCGAGCGGTAGGCCTGCGGCCGCGCCGCGCTCCATCGCCGACAGGATCTCCTCCAGCGGGACGGCCAACTCCCCGGATGTCGAGAGCGCAAGCGCTTCTTTGCCGAGCCGCGCCGTCTCATCCGCCGTCGTGCCGGCCTTCTTCTGGATGCCGGTCAGGGCACTCTCGAAGTCGGCCGTCGTGCTGACCAGTTCCTTGAACGCCACACCGGAGCCGATCGCAGCCACCGCGCTGTTCAGGCCCAGCATCGACATCGTGGCGGCGCGTGTGCTGACCACCTGCCGGTTGATCATGTCGCTGCGCGCCGCCGCGCGCTGCGCCCGGTCCACTGCACGCGACTTCCTGTCGATCCGGTCGAGATTGCGCGCTACGGAATCGAATGCCTTTCGCGTGCGGTCGATCGCCGAGAGCTTGAGCCGGGCTTCGATTTCCTTGGCCATCGACCACCCATGAAAAAGGGCGGCTCAGAGGCCGCCCGTTGGTTGCGTCAGTCTTCCGCGCCGCTCAGTCCGCTCATGCGGTGGCGCCTCGCCCTGTCGTCGCAGATGCCGCATCAATTCCTCATGATGCTGCGTGCGCAACTCCTGACTGTTTCTAGAACTCTTGATCAGGTCCCCGAACCCGATCAGCAGCGCGCCGACTAGGAAAATCGGGATGGCAGCAATGATGCCATAGGGGCTGACCGAGACGAGGAAGGGCGAGCCGATGAGTGTCACGGCCCCCATGCCAACTAGCGCGACCTCTGGGCGCAGGATAATACCAATCGCCAGAGCAACTCCGACGAAGAATAGCAGATCGACCGTTTCCATTTTGCCTCCGTCGGTTGCGCCGCCGGCAGACTACGCCGGCATCCATCCCGATGGAAGTTGACTCTATGTGGCGCCCAGGGCAATCGCATTTCAGAACAGGCTGAGCAGGCGAGAGAGGAATGCATTGTCCCAGCCTGCCCTTTGGAATTTCCCCTTCAAGGATTCCTTTGAGCCGTCCTTCTGCA
>NZ_JAZHLI010000210.1:0-874 GCF_036549475.1 Aurantimonas sp. A2-1-M11
CGCAGCTGGTCGCCGCGCAGCTTGCGGCCCGCCTCGGCGCCGAACTGCGCCCCGATCACGCCCCCCAGCATCAGGAAGAACGCCAGCACCACGTCGATCGTGTGGTTGGTGGAGGCCTGCAGCACGGTGGTCACCGCGGCGGTGAAGATGATCTGGAAGAGCGAGGTGCCGATGACGACATTGGTCGGCACGCGCAACAGATAGATCAGCGCCGGCACCATGATGAAGCCGCCTCCCACGCCCATGATGCCGGCGAGCGTGCCGATCAGGAAGCCGATCGCCAGCACCGGAATGACCGAGACGAACAGCTTGGAGCGCTGGAAGCGCATCTTCAGCGGCAGGCCGTGGATCCAGTTGTGCTTGCCGGAGCGGCGGATTTCACCCGACCCGCCGCTGGAGCGCCGGAGCGACTGGATGCTCTCGACCAGCATCAGGCTGCCGACGCCGCCGAGGAACACCACGTAGAGAAGCGAGACGACCAGATCGAGCTGGCCGATCCGCCTGAGCAGGGTGAACAGCGCAACGCCTGCCGCCGAGCCGGCGGCACCGCCAATGAGCAGCACCGTGCCCAGCTTGAGATCGACCGTGCCGCGCTTGTAATGCGCCAAGGCCCCGGAGAAGGACGAGGCGATCACCTGGTTGGCGCCGGTCGCGACCGCGACCGCCGGCGGAATGTTGTAGAAGATCAGCAGCGGCGTGATCAGGAAGCCACCGCCGACGCCGAACAGTCCCGACAGAAAACCCACCGCCGCGCCCATTCCGAAGAGGACGGCCATGTTGACCGAGAGTTCCGCGATCGGGAGGTACAGGTTCACGGGCGGTCCGGCTCATGGGTTGATGGAGCCAAAGAAAAGGGGGCCGAACCGTCTTGGCC
>NZ_JAZHLI010000211.1:0-620 GCF_036549475.1 Aurantimonas sp. A2-1-M11
CGGCCCATCTTCAGCAGCATGCGTCGATCGGGCAGGTTCTCGAGCCGGCTGACGGTGGACTGCGAGCAGAGGTCGCGCTCGCCCGGCAGCCGCTCCAGCGCCATCTTGAACACGGGGTCGGCGCGCAGGGCGTTGGCGTCGATGCCGTCCTCGTAGCCCGCGATCATCAGCATGCGGAAGCGCAGGATGTCGGCGGCGCTGTGCAGGGTGCGCGCGGGATCGCGGGGGTCGTCGATGCAGGCCGCGAGCTTGCCGGCCACGTCGAGCCGCCGCTCGACCTCGCGCAGCGCCAGCAACCCGGCGTCCGAGGACAGCGAGCCGCCGTCGAAACGGGCGGTCACCACCTTGCCAGGGGAATCGGGTGAGTTGCATTTCACGAGATGAGGCTGACGAGGAATTTTTCGTTCCACCCGGCCTTCAATCGTTTGTTGGTCATCGACAGTTTGGCGGGATTCCGCCGCAACAGGTTATGTGCGATGTGTTTGATGGTGGTGAAATTGGCCGGAGCATGTTCGGTGCGGACCCGGCATTCATCTCTGAAGAGGCAGTCCATCAGCCAGTGCATGCTCTCGACGGACCAGTGGCGCCGAACGATGTCACCGAGCTGGTCGGCCTTGTCG
>NZ_JAZHLI010000211.1:645-845 GCF_036549475.1 Aurantimonas sp. A2-1-M11
TCGTCTCTGAAGAGGCAGTCCATCAGCCAGTGCATGCTCTCGACGGACCAGTGGCGCCGAACGATGTCACCGAGCTGGTCGGCCTTATCGATTGCTGACGTGATGTAGAAGCGCGTTTCCTGTTCGACCCTGGTGTTGATCCGGCGCTCGCTCTCGACCATCACCACGCCCTTCAAGCCGGGCCAGTTGTGGCGCTCCTG
>NZ_JAZHLI010000212.1:0-784 GCF_036549475.1 Aurantimonas sp. A2-1-M11
CATGCAGAAGGACGGCTCAAAGGAATCCTTGAAGGGGAAATTCCAAAGGGCAGGCTGGGACAATGCATTCCTCTCTCGCCTGCTCAGCCTGTTCTGAAATGCGATTGCCCTGGATGGCTGGTATTGCGTCATTGCCAAAAGGGTGGCGTTGTTTTGCAACGACCTGTGGTGCGGTCAGTCGCCGTCGCCATCGCGATCCTGCTCTGGGCTCTGGAGACCCGGCGATGTGTGCAATGAGCGGCATGCGGTTCACGCCGAAAGGATTCGGCGGGCACCGCCGCAACCCCGACGAGGTCAAGCGCGTCGGCTGGAAGGAACAGGGGCTGCTGGCCGTGGCCATCGACGACGACCGCCTGACCTGGCCGGAGCGCGAGCTGGTCCGTCGACTCGGCGAGCGTCTCTAAGGCGAGCGGAAGCGGGAGGCGCGCTATCGGTTAGTGGACAACAGCGCAGGTGCAGGATCATCTGGAGCTTGTAGCGTGCGTGATGCGGCAGATGCCGGGCGTGAGGCCTCAGGGCTACTTCAACGAGTGGCCCGAGTATTTCCACAGCTTCGCTGATCGGTTGGGCCAGGAGCCGCAGATGCGCCGCCCACGTCCCAGCCCGCGCCAGATCACAGAGGCTGAGACTGAGGAAGCGATGCTCTGGTTGCGCTGGCTTGGGAAGGACGAGGTCGTGTCCCCACAGGTGGTGTAGCTCGGCGATAGCGTCGCCAATCTCGTCCGCGCCTTTCATCGCGCTGTAGGACGAGATTGGCGGCGCGGTGGTCACCAGCGGTTTCCGG
>NZ_JAZHLI010000213.1:0-767 GCF_036549475.1 Aurantimonas sp. A2-1-M11
CTTGTCTGTCCAGCACGAGCGCCCTGATCCCGCTCGGCCTGCTGCACCCACTTTCGCAGCGTCTCGCCCGAGCAGCCGATCTTGGCCGCAATGGAAGAAATCGCCTCCCACTGGGACGCGTGATCGGCTCGATGTTCCCGCACCATCCGGACAGCCCGCTCACGGACCTCCGGCGAATATCTCTTCGATGTCGATTTTGTCATGATGACCCCATTCTCTCAGGAAATGAGGTCTCCGGGAAACCCGGGGCGGTTCANGCGTGATCGGCTCGATGCTCCCGCACCATCCGGACAGCCCGCTCACGGACCTCCGGCGAATATCTCTTCGATGTCGATTTTGTCATGATGACCCCATTCTCTCAGGAAATGAGGTCTCCGGGAAACCCGGGGCGGTTCACTTCAGGAAATGCGCCTGACTCATGTCCGGGACTTTGAGAAGGAATCACGAATGCGAGGCTCGCGGGCCGAGCGGAGACCGCTGAGCTCAGGGTCGTGCTCGAGACGACCGCGGACCCGACCCAAAAGTTCGTCGACCTTGCGAACCTCGACGTCCACCGTCCGAGCGTCACCGTGCTCGTCGTCGGTGGGGCGGGCCGCAACGGCAGCTTCGTCTTCGCGAAGCGCCGTGGGGTCGTCGAAGCCAGAAAGCTCCTCTGCCCAGGGCAATCGCATTTCAGAACAGGCTGAGCAGGCGAGAGAGGAATGCATTGTCCCAGCCTGCCCTTTGGAATTTCCCCTTCAAGGATTCCTTTGAGCCGTCCTTCTGCA
>NZ_JAZHLI010000214.1:0-763 GCF_036549475.1 Aurantimonas sp. A2-1-M11
CGCCGCGGGCCGTCAGCCCCATTATCCGCCACTCGACGAACGCCTTGCCGAGGCGTCCCCGCCTCCGGAAAATCCGACGTCTGTCGAGGCCATGGTCCATCGCCTGAAGACACCCGACGGCAAAAGGCTCTATGCGTTGCGCAAGCACACACCGGAGCCGGTGTTCGGCATCATCAAATCCGTTCTGGGCTTCCGGCAGTTCTCGATGCGCGGCCACCAAAAGGTTCGCGCCGAATGGAGCCTCGTGACCATGGCCTGGAACATCAAGCGCCTGTTCGCCCTGACGCCAGCCTGATGGGGGCGTCATCAACGCCCAAACACCGCCAATTCGCCCACCACTCGAAAATTCGCAACCAAGGCGTTTCCCAGACTGAACCGCAACCAGGAGCGTTTCCCAGACCGGCTCCCAGCCTTTGACCGGACGCGCAACCGGCCAGCCAGCCAGCGTCTTCTGCCTTTGACAAAAACATCAGTCCGACAGGCTGCTAGNCAACCAGGAGCGTTTCCCAGACCGGCTCCCAGACTTTGACCGGACGCGCAACCGGCCACCCGGCCAGCGTCTTCTGCCTTTGACAAAAACATCATTCCGACAGGCTGCTAGGGCAACCGTGATCCGAAAGCCTTGTTCAGCATGGACACCACGCTCGATCCGTGTGCCTCCGGCGTGAGCCGCCTTGCGAACTTTGGATGAGATCGTTGTTTTTGCGGCGTGGTGTGGTGACCACGGTGCAAGCAATGAGGATATCCACGTGACCTACCATCG
>NZ_JAZHLI010000215.1:0-761 GCF_036549475.1 Aurantimonas sp. A2-1-M11
CATGTGTCAAGGTGGCGGCGCGACCCTTCTTGAGGGGCAGCCCCGGCTGCGTCCGGTCGAGCGCCTGGATCTGCGACTTCTCGTCAACGCACAGCACGACGGCCCGATCCGGCTCCGCTTTGCTCCCGTGTCCCCAAGCCGAAAAGCTTCCTGACCAATGCGACGCCGCGCCATGACCCAAACCCCCGTCCGAAGAACTTCAGTGAATCAACGATACAGGCTGCCGGCAAGCCCCCGCGCACAGGTCTCGTTCTATATTATTCCCCGTCCTTCCGCTCGCCGCGCGCGACGATCTGCAACGTGTCCTCGGGCAATGGCCGCTGCAGCGCTGACGCCTCCGGCCACTCCGCGCGCATCCAGGTGTCCAGCTCTTCCGGCTCGGTCAGAATGACCGGCATCGCCTTCGGATGGATCGGCGCGACCACCGCGTTGGGCTCGGTGGTCAGGAACGCGTAGAGGTCAGCGTTCACCTCCCCCTCCTTCGTCTTCCGCACGCTGGTCCAGTTCGTCCAGATCCCGGCGAACGCCATGAGCGGACGGCTGTCATCGGCAGCAAACCACACCGGCACCTTCTTGCCCTCGGCCGTCGTCTCGTATTCCGAGAAGCTGGTGAATGGTACGAGGCAGCGGTTCGCCGGGCCCAGCCATCGGCGCCAGTGCGGCGACTTCACGTTGCGGACATTGGTGACGCCGCTGTCGACGTTGCGGCCCTTCAGCACGAACTGCGGTGACGGCATGCCCCAGCGCATCATCGTCAGCTC
>NZ_JAZHLI010000216.1:0-734 GCF_036549475.1 Aurantimonas sp. A2-1-M11
ACAAACGTTGCAAACTTTGTTGCACTCGAAGGCGACCTTGCGCCTCGAAGGCCGCAGACCTCCCTCAGGACCGGTCAAGCCCAAAAGGCAATGTCCGTCGCCCACCGCTTACGTCGTTTCCATCAGTTCCCGTCCGCGGCGAGCCGTCCTCCCGTTCCCGGCCGTGGTTGTGTTTCAGCATCGCCCCGACGCCTGACCGAAGGACGTCTCGTCTGGTGTTCGGCTTTTTACCGTTCCGGCGGGCGCGGCATTAGCTTGACCCTCGGGCGAGGGCGCGCGACCCATTTGAGAGCCGCGCTGCTGAGGGTGCGATAACGCTGGCTATCGCGCCACCACGTCAGCAGGCGCGGCGGGGAGGGCGGCAGGCGACCTGGCAGAAGATGCGACCGCCAGAACCTCGCCGATTTGCGAAACGAGCGCAACTACTGGCGCGACAGCGCCCCGCTTTCGACAATCAACGGCCTTCTGCTGATTCGCGCTCGTGAACTGGAAGAGCGCGGGAGGCGAGTCCGACAGCCGGCATGATCGACAACAGCGTGTCAAAATCACCGAAAGCGGCGGCGTTTGCGGTTACGACGCGGGCAAGAAGATCAAAGAACGCAAGCGCCATCAGCAGCGGCGTTTAGAGCGTCGGGCGATTAATCTGCAACGCAGCCTGCAGCTTTGAAATAATTCCAGCATTCGTCGGATGTGAAGAGGGCGCAGATATCGCCGACAGCGCGCCAGAGATCATC
>NZ_JAZHLI010000218.1:0-726 GCF_036549475.1 Aurantimonas sp. A2-1-M11
TGCGGATTCCGACGAAGCCGGCCATGCATTCCAAGATGAAGCCGGCCACCTGTTCCGATTTCATTCCGGCCGCCGTTCCGATTTGAAGCCGGCCACCTCCTGATCTGATCCTGGGTCAAATTCGATGATGGGTCGGTGTCGGGTTTCCGGTCAAGGTGTCGCTGCGACCGTCGTCCGTGGAGCTCGTTTCCGTAGGCTCTCGCCGGACAATTCGATGCGATAGGCGTTGTGGACGAGCCGGTCGAGAATGGCGTCGGCGATGGTCGGATTGCCGATGATCTCGTACCAGCGATCGACCGGCACCTGGCTGGTGACGATCGTCGACCGGCGCTCGTAGCGGTCCTCGACGATCTCGAGGAGGTCGCGCCGCTGATCGTCGGTGAGCGTTTCGGGTCCCCAATCGTCGAGGATGAGCAGGTCGACCCTTTCGAGCGACTTCAGCAGCCGCGCATATCGACCGTCACCGCGGGCGAGGCCGAGGGTCGCGAAGAGCCGCGGCGCCCGGTGGTAGGCGACGGAGAAGTCTTCGCGGCAGGCCTTTTGGCCGAGGGCGCAGGCGAGCCAACTCTTGCCGACGCCGGCGGGCCCGGTGAGCAACAGGCCCTGCCGCTTTCGGATGAAGTCGCACCCGGCCAATTGGAGGAAGAGGCCACGGTCGAGGCCGCGCACGGCGCGGAAGTCGGTATCCTCGACCTGCGCGTCGTGACGCAATCGGGCGGCGCGAGC
>NZ_JAZHLI010000217.1:0-726 GCF_036549475.1 Aurantimonas sp. A2-1-M11
ACGTAGAACAGCCAGACGCCGGCGGTTGCCGCCATCAGCGTGATCGGCAGCTGCACCGCCAGGAAGGGCACCAGGCCCATCACCCAGATCAGCAGCGCCGCCGGGATGGCGATGCCCAGATTGGTGGCCAGCGTCGAGGTCCAGGGCTGCACGCCGGCCCGCATCAGGCCGATCGGCAGGCGGTACTGGCAGATGAACAGCCATGCGGGGCCGAAACCGAACATCACCGCCGGATGGCGATACAGACGGTAGCGGATGCGGCCCCATTTCGACAGGGCCTGGTATTCGGCGACGGTCAGCGTGTCGACGTCGCCGATGCCGCGCTGGTCGAGATTGCCGGTCGTGGCATGGTGCACGGCATGGGTGCGTCGCCAGTAATCGTAGGGTGTGAAGGTGACGATGCCGATGAAGCGGCCGGTCCAGTCGTTGACGCCGCGGCGGGCGAACAGGGCGCCATGACCGCAATCGTGCTGCAGCATGAACAGGCGCACCAGGAATCCGGCGGTCGGCACCGTGAGGATCAGACCCCACCAGTGTCCGTTGGTCACGAGAACGGCGGTGAGCGCCCAGAGCGCGACGAAGGGGACCGCCGTGATAACGATCTCGATGACGCTGCGCTTCGTGCTCGGCGTGCGATACGGCGCGAGCGCGCGGGACCAGGATTTCGTCTGTGCGTCGGCGGCGGCGCCGACTGTGTCGATGGTGGTCACGAGGTTTCCAAGCTGA
>NZ_JAZHLI010000219.1:0-717 GCF_036549475.1 Aurantimonas sp. A2-1-M11
CGGCGCCAGTGCGGCGACTTCACGTTGCGGACATTGGTGACGCCGCTGTCGACGTTGCGGCCCTTCAGCACGAACTGCGGTGACGGCATGCCCCAGCGCATCATCGTCAGCTCGCGCTCGCCATCGGCGGCAGTGCGAACCACAGGCGCCGAATAGTCCGGGAACACGCCCGGCAGCGACGGCAGATTACCCGTTCTGTCCCGCATGGCCCGGGTGAACTCGAGGATCGCCGTCTGGCCTTTAGTGATGGAATAGAGATTGCACATGCCGGAGAGATAGGGCGAAACAAAAAAAGCCGCCGCCTCGGTGAAGGGACGGCGGCAATTAAATCTTCAGGCTGGTGAACAGCCCGGATCCACTTTGAATAGCGGCAGGGCGATACGCAGGACAAGCTACCCGGCCGCAATCATCTGGAGGGGATGGAACAGGGGATCCACTCTATGACTGCCCTCAGGATGAGCGGGCGCGGTTAAGTCAGGGTTAAAGCGATTCGCGAGGAATGCTTGTCAGTAATTACGGCCGATGACGCCGCCGGCCACGGCGCCACCGACACCGCCGACGACAGCACCACCGGTGCCAGCAACAGCATCGCCAATGAGCGCGCCCGAGACGCCGCCGATGCCGGCGCCGGCCACCGTGCGCTGGGTGCGGCTACAACCCGCCGAAACGACTAGGGTCGATGCGACAAGCGCGATAACCGCGGATCTGATAACCATC
>NZ_JAZHLI010000022.1:0-74663 GCF_036549475.1 Aurantimonas sp. A2-1-M11
CCCAGTCAAAACTCTTCCAGGCACGCCGATTGCCGTGCAGCGTCAACCACAAAAGTGCCAGGACAGCATCATCGATCTTGTCGTTATCGATCTCCACGCGGTCAGGATAACACCGCAAAACGAGACCGCCGCGGCTCACACCGGATGGATACGATCGCGCGGGGTTCAATCGGGCGGTCGCTGGTCACGCGCCTGTCGCGCCAGATCGGTGCCGAGACCGATTGGAACGGCGCGGCGTCCGGCACCCATGTATCCATTCGCTTTCCGCTGTCCCGGCGGTTGGACGAGGCAGGAGTCACCTGAATCATGGCCTCGTTCACATTCCTGATCGTCGAGGACGAAGCGCTGCTCGCCATGGACATGGAGGCCATGATCGAGGATGCCGGCTACGAGGTGGCGGGCGAATGCGCCTCGTTGCGCGAGGTCCAGGCCCTGTCGCGGCAATTGGTGCCCAACGTCGCCTTCGTCGACCTGCATCTGGCCGAAGGCTCGAGTGGCATCGATGTCTGCGCCCATATCCGCGCCATGTGGCCCGATACGCTGGTGGTGTTCGTGACCGGCAATCCGCGCAAGCTGCCGGAGGACTTTGCCGGCGGCCATGGCGTCCTGCCCAAGCCCTTCGTGCGCCAGGACGTCCTGCGGATCATGCAGTACCTGCAGGAGGGCATCAACAACCCGCCGCCCCATTCCAAGCCGCCGGCAAGCTTCCATGCCGCGCCGTCACTGTTGTCGGCCTGGGCCTGAGCGCGGCCGGCGCTTGCGGCAGATAGCCCGCTGACGCCGTATCAGTCGGGGGGCGGAGAGGCGAGGATCTCGTCGATGCCGCGGTCGCGCAGGTCGCGCAGATGATCGATGCCCGACCGGTCCAGATAGCGCAGCATGCCCGCGAGGATCCGGCTCGGCAGATCCGGTCCGTGATAGACCAGCGCCGTGTAGAGTTGCAGGAGGTCCGCGCCCGCCTCGATCCGGCGGATCGCCTGCGCGGTGCTGTCGATGCCGCCGACGCCGATCAGCGGTATGTCCGGACCGAGCGCCCGGCGGAACCGCGCCAGGACATAGGTCGCGCGGTCGGCGAGTGGCGGCCCCGACAGGCCGCCCGCCTCCGTGGCGTCCGGCAGTCCGGTGACGCCGACCCGTGACAGGGTCGTGTTGGAGACGATCATGCCGTCGACGCCGCGCCGCGTCACCTCGCCGGCGATCTCGTCGATCTGCGCGTTCGACAGGTCCGGCGCCACCTTCAGGAACAGCGGCGTCTTCGCCATGCCGGACAGCGCGGCATAGCCGTCGCGGGCCGCGACCGCCGAACGCAGCAGCCGGTCGAGTTCCGAACCGCCCTGCAGCGCGCGAAGACCCGGCGTGTTCGGCGAGGAGACGTTGATCGTCAGGTAGCTGGCCACCGGCGCGAAGACGTTGATGCCCTCGACATAATCGGCGACGCGGTCGATCGCGTCCTTGTTGGCGCCGACATTGACCCCGACGATGCCCGGCTTGCGGGTCCGCGCGGCCAGGCGTTCGAAGGCTTCGGCATGACCCTGGTTGTTGAAGCCGAGGCGGTTGATGATCGCTTCGGCCTGGGTGATGCGGAAGACGCGGGGCCTGGGGCTGCCCTCCTGCGGCTGCGGCGTGATCGTGCCGACTTCGGCAAAGCCGAAGCCGAGCCGCAGCGCGGCATCGGGCACCTCTGCGTTCTTGTCGTATCCCGCCCCCAGCCCGAGCGGATTGGGAAATCCGAGGCCGGCGACCTGACAGCGCAGGCGGTTGTCGACGGGCACGTCCGTTCGCGGCACCAGGCCACTCTTGAGCGCGGCGATCGACAGCCCGTGGCTGCGCTCGGGATCGAGACGGAAGATGGCCGGACGCGCCAGCCGGTAGAGATGCTTCACCTGACGGTGCCGGGGAACTGGTGGTTGCCGTCGGCGCCGAGCGGCAGATCCTCGACCCACAGCACTGCATCCAGCGGCAGCGGGCCGTAGAGATGGGGAAACAGCGCGCCGCCGCGCGACGGCTCGAAGCGCAGCGCGTCACCGAGCCGGGTGGGATCGACGGCGATCAGGACGAGGTCGTCCTGGCGGGCGAAATGCCGGGACGCGGTCTCGCGTGCCTGGGCTCCGGTCGAGAAATGGATGTAGCCATCCACCTCGTCCACCGGCGCGCCATCGAAGCGCCCACGGGCCTCAGCGGCCTGCCACAGCGCCCGCGGCGCGATCTTGTAAATCGGCTTGTTCATGTCCAATCGGTTGCCAGAGGTGCGGGCAAAGGTCAATCGGAGGAATGCGCCGCCATCAGGCGGACACGCGGGCGGCCTATTGCTCGCAGCCACATGCGATGAGCCCGACGCCGGCCGGCAGACACCGGAGGTGCCGGTCCGCCGCCATCCAGAGGGAGCCCACCATGGTCCGACATGTCCTGACGATCCTTGCCGCATCCGCCGCGCTGCTGGCGCCCGCGGCGGCCCAGTCGCTGCTCGATACGTCCGGCGGGCGCTACGAGATGCAGCCTGTCGAGGGCGGTATCGCCCGGCTCGACACGGTTTCCGGCAATGTCGAGTTCTGCCGGGTCGCGGACGATGCGATCGTGTGCACCGGCTCGCGCGTAGACGACCCCGAGGCCGATGACCTGGCCGGCCGGATCAGCGACCTGGAAGCGCGGGTCGAGGAACTGGAAGACGGCCGCCGGGCCCTGCTCGACAGCGACGGCGCCGACCGTGCCGTGGACCAGATACAGAAGCTGTTCCGCGGCTTCGCCGACATCGTCAGGGAACTCGACGACGACATTCGCGGCGACGACCGGGCGCAACCGGATGGCAGTGCGACCGGCGAGGACGTGCCCGGCCGGACCTGACGCGCGGCGGGCACGCCCTGCTGGGCGGGACCCTAAGCCGGGATGTCGATGCGCCGCCGCAGATAGGCTTCCATCGTGTCGAGGGAGCGCTCGCCTGCGGCGGAGGGGAAGGTTTCGAAGACGTGGCAGCCGCCGTTGGTCAGCGACAGCTGCGCCTCGATCCCTTGCGCCATCCAGCGCATCGCCATGAACAGCGTGTCGTCGAGGAGGAGGTCGCGCGTCCCGCAACTGAACAGGGCCGGCGGCAGGCCGGTCAGGTCCGCATAGAGCGGCGACACGGCCGGATCCTTCAGCGACTGGCTTTCCGGCACGAAGCGCATCACGAATTCCATGATGTCGTCGGTGTTGAGGACGAGCCGCTCCTTGCCCCAGTTGCGCACGCTGGGGGTGAGCGACAGGTCGTAGCAGCCGGCAACGAGATTGGCCGCCCGGAACGGCGTCATGCCATATTCGTCGCGCACCCGCAGCATCGTCAGGACGGCCAGATGCGCGCCGGCCGATTCGCCGCCGATCGCCAGATAGCCGCGTGGCAGGTTCATGTAGCCGTTGGCCAGGGCCACGGCGATGTCGGTGCAGTCGTGCAGGGCGGCGGGATGGGGAAATTCCGGCGCCAGCCGGTATTCGACGGAGGCGACGGTCAGGCCGGTATTGTCCGCCATCCGGCGCAGCCGCCCGTCGGACTCGTCGGCGCCGCCATAGACCCAGCCGCCGCCATGGATGTGCAGGAAGGTGCCGCGGGTCTGGCCGTCGCGCGGCCGGAACACCCGGACCGGGATCTCGCGCCCGGCCGCGCCGATATGGATGATCTCCTCGGCATTCTTCTCCCGCGGCCCGATCGGCAGGATGCCGCGGCCTTCGCGGCGGGCCTTGCGGACCGTCTCTACCGGCAGCGACCAGGGATCGGGCAGGGCCTTCTGGTCGGCGATGATCTTGCGGTTCAGGGCGACCAGTTCCGGGTCGGCCTGGTCGGGATCGAAAACCGAGGGGTCTATGGTCAGTCGCGATTTGGTCATTGCCGTTTCCCTGTTTGCGCGGGAGAAGCTAGGACGAAGCGTCGGCGGGTGTAGGGCGGACAGCGCCACTCCCCGCATATGGCGCATGAGTCGGGACGAGCGGAGGGCCTATGGACCAGCATATCGAGACCCTTCGCATTTCCACCAATGGCCGCTCGATGACCGACGTCAGCGCCGCCATCGGGCAGCGGCTGGCGGCGGCGGGCGTCGGCGACGGGCTGCTGACGGTGTTCATCCGCCATACCTCGGCCTCGCTGACCATTCAGGAGAACGCCGATCCCGACGTCCAGCACGATCTTCTGAACGCGCTCGACCGGCTGGCGCCCGCGGACGGGCCTTATGTCCACACCATGGAGGGGCCGGACGACATGCCGGCCCACATCAAGACGGTGCTGACCGGCACCAGCGTGGCCGTCCCGGTCTCCGGCGGCCGCATGATGCTCGGCACATGGCAGGGCATCTATGTCGTCGAGCATCGGGCGCGGCCGCATTCGCGCGAGATCGTCCTGCACTTTTCCGGTACGCTCGCATGACGCCGAAACCGGCCGCGGCTTGATCCGGCCGGGCATGCGGGCCAAGAAGGGCCGCGACGAGGTGGGAGCGCGTCGCTGCCGGCATCCGATCGAAGCCGCTTGGGGGAGAACAGGGGCATGAGCTACGTCTTCATCGTGGCCGACGACCATCCGCTGTTTCGCGGCGCGCTGCGGGAGATCCTGACGTCGCTGCCGGAGACTGCGGAGATCGTCGAGGCGGCGGATTTCGACCAGGCCGCCGCGGCGCTGGCCGCCAATCCCGAGGCCGACCTGATGCTGCTCGACCTCAACATGCCGGGGACCAGCGGCCTGTCGGGCATGGCGCTGCTGCGCGCCGACCATCCCTCGGTGCCCATCGCCATCGTCTCGGGCAGCGAGGACGCGCCGATCGTGGCGCGGGCCCTCGATCTCGGCGCCTCCGGCTTCATCCCCAAATCCTCGGGCTTTGCGGAAATGCGCGAGGCGATCTTGGCGCTGCTGGCCGGCGAGGTCTTCCTGCCGCCGGACATCTCGCTGGAATCGGAACGCGACCCGGAAGTCACCGAGCTGATCCAGCGCATCCGCACCCTGACGCCGCAGCAGACGCGGGTGCTGACGATGCTGGGGCGCGGGCTTCTGAACAAGCAGATCGCCTACGAGCTCGGCATATCCGAAGCCACGATCAAGGCACATGTCTCCGCCGTGCTCTTGAAGCTCGGCGTCGACAGCCGCACCCAGGCCGTCATCCGCCTGTCGCGGCTCGGCATCGACCTGGAAAGCGGCTTCGCCGCCTGACGACACCCCGTCATACGGCCGGCCGGCGCCGGCTGCCTATTCCGCCGCTTCCCGGCGTCCGTGCTTGCGGCCCATGGCGGCGCGCAGGGAGGCCGGCTTCAGCGGCTTGGTCAGGATGTCCACTTCCATGCCGGCGGCCTGTTCGCGCAGGCTGGGCGAGCGGTCGGCGGTGACCAGGATCACCGGCAGGTCCGGACCGAAGACCCGGCGCAGCGCCGTGACGGCCTCCAGGCCGGTGCCCTCGTCGAGATGATAGTCCACCAGGGCGATGTCGGGCACCAGGCCGCGTTGTCGGAGATCGCGAATCGCTTCCGCCGCCGACGCATGGGCCTCGACCTCGCACCCCCAGCCGGCCAGGAGCACTCGCATCCCTTCCCGGATCGCCACTTCGTTGTCGATGCACAGGACCCGCGTGCCGGCCAGCGCCAGCCCGGCCCGTGCCGGCAGCAGCGACGTCTGGGGCGCGGCGACCGGCGTGATGTCGGACACCGGCAACGTGACCCGGAAGCGGGTGCCGCGGCCATGTTCCGACGTCGCCTCGATGGGGTGGTCCAGCACGCGGGCGATGCGATCGACGATCGACAGGCCAAGGCCCAGCCCGCGGGCGGTGCGGCTGCCTTCGTCGAGGCGCACGAATTCGTGGTAGATCGCCTCGAGCTTGTCGGCGGGGATGCCGATGCCACTGTCTGCGACCTCGACGTCGATCAGCCCGCCGCTGCGATGGCGCACGCCCACCACCACCTTGCCGGCGCGGGTATATTTGATGGCGTTGGACACGAGATTCTGGATCAGCCGGCGCAGGAGATTGCGGTCCGAGCGCACGGAGATGCCGGTGCGCACGAAGCGCAGCGCGATGCCCTTCTCGTCGGCCAGCGGCTTCATGTCGGTCTCGATCTGGCGCAGGAGCCGGTCGAGCGGGAAATCCTCGACCTTGGCGTGCATGCCGCCGGCTTCCAGCCGCGAGATGTCGAGGACGGCGCCGATGATCGCCTCGACGGCTTCCAGCGACGAGCCGATATTGCTGGCGATCTCGGTCTCCGCCCCGCCCAGATTGCGCTCCTCCAGCGCGGCGGCATAGAGCCTTGCGGCGTTGAGCGGCTGCAGGATGTCGTGGCCTGCGGCGGCCAGGAAGCGCGTCTTGCCGAGATTGGCCGCATCGGCCGCCTGCCGCGCCTTGCCGAGTTCCTCGTTCGCCGTGGTCAGTTCGCCGGTGCGCATGCGCACGCGCTCTTCCAGCGTCTCGTTCATCTCGCGCAGGGCCGCGGCGCGGCGTACCCGCTCGGTCATGTCCGAGACCGTGGCGACGAGGCCGCCTTCGGGCATCCTGTTGGAGCGGAATTCCAGCACCCGGCCGGAGCGGCGCAGGCTGATCTGGCGCAGGGCAGGCGGGCGCGTCAGGACCTCGAAGCTGAGGTCGTATTCCGACCGGTCGATCTCGCCCGCCGCGATCAGCTCGTCGAACACGACGGTCATCGGCGTGCCGATCTGGCCGAACTCCATGGACAGGCCGACGAGGTCGCGGAACTGGCGGTTCCAGAAGGTCAGTCGGTAGTCGGCGTCGAAGATGGCCAGGCCCTGGTCGACCTGTTCGAGCGCGATCCGCAACAGGTCGCGATTGTACTGCAGTGCCTCCGATGCGTCGTCGAGCAGCTGCAGGGCCGAGCGGCTGGAATCGGCGTGTCGCTGGAACAGGAGGGACAGGACGAGCCGCGAGGAGGCCGAGCCGATGGCCGCGGCCAGCAGCTGTTCGGAAAACCGGATGGTCTCGGGATCGGCGGTGTCCTCTTCGTCGATGGTGCGATTCTCGGCCTCGGCAAAGCTGCGGAACGAGCGCTCGGTGCGGTCGGAACCGAGATAGCGGGCGATGGTCGCCTTCAGTTCGCGAATGCTGACCCCGGCGCGGGTGCGGCGCAGGCCGGCCGCGGGGCCGACGTCGCTGGAGGCGAAGATCGCCGCCTGGATCCGCTCCAGCGGCGTCGCCTTGCGGCTGAGCGAGCCGACGACGAGGAAGAAGACGTTGGCCGACAGGCTGACGATGCAGCCATACAGCAGCGGATCGATGAGCGGCGCGGCGGCCGGGTCGATGCCGGCGGTGACGGCCGTCGCGTCGATCGCCTGGCCGCGCAGCAGCGCCGGCATCAGCAGCGTCCAGGCCCAGCCGACGATGCCGGCGACGAGGCCTGCCATGGCGCCGCGGGCATTGGCGCCTTTCCAGTAGAGGCCGGCGATGAACGGCGGCGCGAGCTGGGCGATGGCGGCGAAGGACAACAGGCCGATCGAGGCGAGACCGCTGCCGGCGCCCGCGAAGCGGTAATATCCGTAGCCGAGGAACACCACGACGAAGATCGCCGAGCGCCGGACGTTGAGGATCAGCCGTGTCTCGTCGCGCCTGGCATCGACCTCGTGGTCCCGCCGCTTCAGCAGCCACGGCAGGACGAGATCGTTGGAGATCATGATCGACAGCGCGACGCTGGCGACGATCACCATGGCAGTGGCGGCCGAGAGCCCGCCTATAAAGGCCACCAGCGACAGCGCGTCCTGCCCCTGGGAGAGCGGCAGCGATAGGACGTAGAGATCGGCGTCGACGCTGGGGCCGAGGGTGATCAGGCCGGCGACGGCGATCGGCACGACGAAGAGGTTGATGACGACCAGATAAAGGGGAAACAGCCAGCGGGCGCGGCGGATCTCGTGGCGCGTGCGGTTCTCGACCACGGTCATGTGGAACTGCCGCGGCAACAAGAGGATGACCAGTGCGCTGAGGCCGAGGGAGGCGATGAAATGGCCGCCGATGCTGCCCTCGAAGGACGCCACCACCCGCGGACTGGCCAGGGCTGCGCGCCAGAGTTCGCCTGGTTCGAAGAGCACGAAGGTGGCCCACAGGCCGACCGCAAGGAAGGCCGCAAGCTTGACCAGGGATTCCATGGCGACGGCCAGGACGAGGCCGTCCTGGTGCTCGGTCGCGTCGGCGTGGCGCGTGCCGAACAGCACCGCGAAGATGCCGAGCACGGTGGCCACGAGCAGCGCCAGGTCGCTGAACAGCGGCGGCATCTCCAGCGTCGCCCGGTAATGCGCGACGAGGCTGGCGACGCTGGTGGAGATCGCCTTGAGCTGCAGCGCGATGTAGGGGACCGTGCCGACGATGGCGATCACCGTCGCCAGCGCGGCGACCGACGGGTTCTTGCCGTAGCGCGAGCCGATGAAGTCGGCGACGGTGGTGATGCGCTCGGCCTTGGCGTGGCGGATCAGCCGCTCGATGAAGCCCGGCGCGAAGACGAAGACGAGGATCGGCCCGAGATAGATCGCCAGGAAGGACAGCCCGTCGCGCGCCGCCACGCCGACCGAGCCGAAGAAGGTCCAGGAGGTGCAGTAGACGGCCAGGCTGAGGGCGTAGACGCCGGGGCGGCTGATCCGCGCGCGCCCGGTCGCCGCCCGGCGGTCGCCCCACCAGGCCACGGCGAACAGCAGCAACAGATAGGCGATCGCCGTGAAGACGATGATCCCGCTATGCAATTCTCATCCTCCCGGCGGCCTGATCGGGACGGGACGGCGCCCGCCCAGAGACTGTGCCGGGCATGGCCGCCAGCCCCCGTCACGGGCCGCGCCTCGGCGAACAGAACCATCGACGCCCGCACAAGTCCAGTTGCCGGCGGCATCCCGGCGCCGCATGCACTCTGGCGGCCCGGCGCGCGATCGTGCACATACGTCGCCCCTGCAGGTCTGTTGCCTAAGTTCGAAGGACTGGTTTGATGCTCAAGGAATTCAAGGAATTCGCCCTCAAGGGCAACATGGTCGATCTGGCGATCGGCATCATCATCGGCGCGGCGTTCTCGGGCCTCGTCAATTCGGTGGTCAAGGATCTGTTCATGCCGGTCGTGGCGACGATCTCCGGCAATGTCGACTTCACCAACAAGTTCGTCGGCCTCGACCCGGCCGTCACGGCGACCAGCCTGGATGCGGCGCGCGAACAGGGGCCGGTGCTGGCCTATGGCCAGTTTCTGACGCTGTCGATCAACTTCCTGATCGTCGCCTTCATCCTGTTCCTGGTGGTGAAGGGCATGAACCGCCTGAAGCGCAGGGAAGAGGCCAAGCCGCCGGAAGTGTCCGAAGTGCCGCGCAACGAGAAGCTGCTCGAGGAGATCCGCGACCTGCTCGCCAGCGCCTCGAACCGCGAAACGCGGGTCTGACCCCGCGGCACCGATCGACACGGCCCGCCGTCGCGCATGGCGGGCTTGCATTTTTCGGACCGAAGCGCGATGCCGGACCCGGCGCATTCGACGCCGGTCTCCGTTCGACGATCCCCGGAAGGCACCTTGATGAGCGACAGATTTCGGCTCAGCCGCGAAGCTGCGGAAGCGCCCGCGAGCGGCATCGTCGCGGTCATCGACTATGCCCGCGGCCATGAGGGGGTGATCCCGCTCTGGGCCGGCGAGGGCGACCTGCCGACGCCGGGCTTCATCGCCGATGCCGTCACCGAAAGCCTGAAGGCCGGCGAGACCTTCTATACCTATCAGCGCGGTCTGCCCGAACTGCGCCAGGCATTGAGCGACTACACGGCCCGGCTCTACGGCGTCGAATCCTCCCCCGAGCGCTTCTTCGTCACCGGTTCGGGCATGCAGGCCATCCAGATCTCGATCGCCGCAAGTGCCTCGCCCGGCGACGAGTTGATCTATTTCGGCCCGGCCTGGCCCAATTTTGCCGCAGCCTGCGGCGTGCGGGGCGCGGTGCCCCGCGAGGTGGCGCTCGACTGGACGGAAGCCGGCTGGCAGCTCGACCTCGACAAGGTCGCGGCCGCGATCGGTCCGAAGACCCGCACGATCTTCGTCAACACGCCGGCCAATCCGACCGGCTGGACGGCCGACCACGCGACGCTGACGGCGCTGCTCGCATTGGCCCGCAAGCACGGCCTGACCATCATCGCCGACGAGATCTACAGCCGCTTCTACTACGCCGCCGAGCGCGCGCCGTCCTTCCACGACGTCATGGAGCCGGACGACGCCATCCTCTTCGTCAATTCCTTTTCCAAGAACTGGGCGATGACCGGCTGGCGGGTCGGCTGGATCGAGACCAGCCCGGCCATCGGCAACGTCCTGGCCAACCTCACCCAGTATTCGACCTCGGGCGTGGCGCCGTTCATGCAGCGCGGCGCGATCGCGGCGATCGGGCAGGGCGAATCCTTCGTGGCCATGCAGGTGGAACGCGCCCACAAGGCGCGCGACATCTTCACCGAGCGGCTGGCGGCGACCAACCGGGTCGCCATCGTGCAGCCGGCGGGCGCCTTCTATTCGTTCTTCGCCATCGACGGCATCGCCGAGACCCGCCAGACCGCCTTCCGCATCGTCGACGAGGCGAAGGTCGGGTTGGCGCCCGGCACGGCCTTCGGCCCGGTCTCGCCCGCCTCCTTCCGGGCCTGCTTCCATCGCCGCCTCGACGAGGTGGAAATGGCCGCGGACCGGCTGGCGGACTGGATCGGCCGCACGGTGTGACGAAGCTCGACATGCGCCGGACCGGCAATCTGGCCGCCACGCTGGGCCTGGCGGCCCTCGGCGGCCTGCTGGCCGCGGCGCTCGGCCTGCCGGTCGCCTGGCTGCTCGGTCCGGTTCTGGCCGTCTCCGCCGCGAGCGTTGCCGGCCTCGATACGCGCCTGCCGCAGGTCCTCAGGACGGTGGCCTTCTTCGTCCTGGGCGTCCAGGCCGGATCCGGCGTCACTCCGGCCGTGCTCGATCAGATGGCGATCTGGCCGCTGTCCTTCGCCGTGCAGATGCTCGGCGTGCTGGTGGTCATCATCGTGACCCACGCCTTTCTGCGCCGGGGCCTCGGCTGGGACCGGGACACGGCGCTGTTTGCCTCGCTGCCCGGCGCGCTATCCTTCGTGCTGGCGGCGGCCTCGGAAACGCGGGCCGACCTGCCGCGCGTGACCATCGTCCAGAGCGTGCGGCTGCTCTTCCTGATCGGCGCGCTGACGCCGGCCCTGGGCTGGTTCGAGGGCGGCGAGGACGTTGTGGCCGCGTCGCGCGGCACCGACGGCCCGCTGTCGGAATATCTGCTGCTGCTGCTGGTGTGCATCGGCGCGGCGGCGCTCGGCCACCTGGGTCGGTTGCCCGGCGGCATGATGCTGGGCGCGCTGATCGGCAGCGCCATCATGCATGTGGGCGAGTTCGCCACCGTCGCCATTCCGCCCTTCCTGGCGGTCCCGAGCCTGATCCTTCTGGGCGCGCTGATCGGATCGCGGCTGCAGGGGCTCGACCGGAAGGGGATCGCCGCGCTGCTGCCGGCGGCCATCGGCTCCTTTGCCATCGGCATGGTGATCTCGGCGATCTCGGCGGCCGTCGCGGTGCTGATGCTGGGGATCGCCATCGGCAAGGTGGCGCTGGCTTATGCGCCGGGCGCCCTGGAGGCGCTGACGGTGCTCGCCTTCCAGTTCGACGTCGACCCCGCCTATGTCGCGGCCCATCACGTCGTGCGCTTCGTCTGCATCGCGCTGGCCGTGCCGCTGCTGGCCCGGCACATCGCGCGGCCGGGCGACACCGTGGCGGTGCCGCCGGAGACATCAGGCGTCGATGGAGGCGAAGACCGACGGTGACGGGGCGGGCGCCTCGCCGCCCTCCGGTCCCCAGAAGACCACCCAGGTGACGAAGTCGTCCGACATGTCGGTGAAGCGGTGGTCCTGGCCGGCACGTACGAAGAGCGCGTCGCCGGACGCCACGTCCTCGGTCTCGCCGTCGCGCCGGAACGCCGCGCGACCGGAGACGACGATGTAGAGCTCGTCCTGCGCATGCGGGCGCTGGCGATCCTCGCCGCGCGGGGCAAAGACTTCCAGCGACATCGTGCCATGCGACATGGCCTCCGCAGCGAACACGCCGTCCGGCCATTGCTCGGTCGCGGGCAGTGGCAGCGTCTCGAGAAGCTGCGCCAGCGAGATCTTCATGAAGCGCTCCCTGCCAGGGGGACGCCACGCATCGCGCGGCGAACCCTCGCGGCGGTTGTCAGCGGACCGGCTGTCAGCCGCCGGCCTGCGAGACCACCAGTGGCGTCACCTTGGTCGACCGCTCGGCCTCCGCCGGCTGCTGGCTGGCGAAGGGAATGCCGATGGTGTTCCAGGTCTCCACCAGAGCGTGCTTCAGGGTCTCGATCAGCACGTCGTCGTGCAGCGGCGTCGGCGTGATGCGCAGGCGCTCGGTGCCCCGCGGCACGGTCGGGTAGTTGATCGGCTGGATGTAGATGCCGTGCCGGTGGAGAAGGTGGTCGCTGGCCTTCTTGCAGAGGTCGGCGTCGCCGACGAGCAGCGGCACGATGTGGGTCTCGGACGGCATCACCGGCAGGTCGGCCTCGCCGAACACCGCTTTGGTCTGCGCCGCCTGCCGCTGCTGGGCGTCCCGCTCGGCCTGGCTGGTCTTCAGATGGCGGATGGACGCGACCGCGGCGGCGGCCAGGGCCGGCGGCAGGGCGGTGGTGAAGATGAAGCCGGGGGCGTAGGAGCGCACCGCGTCGATCAGCGCGCGCGTGCCGGTGATGTAGCCGCCCAGGACGCCGAACGCCTTGGCCAGCGTGCCCTCGATCACGTCGATCCGGTGCGCCACGCCCTCGCGCTCGCAGATGCCGCCGCCGCGCGCGCCGTACATGCCGACCGCATGGACCTCGTCGATATAGGTCATGGCGTTGTAGCGCTCGGCGAGATCGGCGATCGCCGCGATCGGCGCAATGTCGCCGTCCATGGAATAGACGCTCTCGAAGACGATCAGCTTCGGCCGGTTCGGCTCGGCCGCCTTCAGCAGCTCTTCCAGATGGTCGAGGTCGTTGTGGCGGAACACCTGCTTCTTGACGCCGGACTTGCGCACGCCCTCGATCATCGACGCGTGGTTCAGCTCGTCGGACAGGATCAGGCAGTCGGGCAAGAGCTTGGCGATGGTCGAGATCGACGCCTCGTTGGAAACGAAGCCCGAGGTGAAGACCAGGGCGGCTTCCTTGCCGTGCAGATCCGCCAGCTCCTTTTCCAGTTCCACTAGCGGGTGGTTGGTGCCGGAGATGTTGCGGGTGCCGCCGGCGCCGGAGCCCATCGCCGAGACGGTCGTGGTCATCGCCGAGATGACGTCCGCGTGCTGGCCCATGCCGAGATAGTCGTTGGAGCACCAGACGGTGATCTCGGTGGCTTCGCCGTCATGGCGCCAGATGGCCTTCGGAAATCTGCCGGCGATGCGCTCGAGATCGGCGAAGACCCGGTAGCGCTTCTCGGCATGCAAAGCCTCGATCGCAGACTCGAACTGGCCCTGGTAATCGATCATTCCATACTCCTTGTCAGAACCGTTCTAAGAGCCGTTCCAGTCAAAGTCCATCTTTGGCCGGGCGATCCGGCACCGCGGGTTCCGCCATCGTCCCATCGGGAAGCGGAGCGCGAACAGGCACTTCCCCGCCGCGCCCGATGTGGGGGTCGCGGCGGCGCCACGCCCGGCCATTGCGCGCATCGGCCGCAATGCGGCGCCCGGCACCCGGCAAGACCGCCATCCGCGCCGCCGCGCCTCGGGACCGAGCCGGCCCGAATGGATCAGGGCCTGCCCGGATCCTCGTCACCATCGGGCGCGACCTCGGCCGGTTCGTCGGGTTCCTCTGCGCTGGCCGTCGCCGCAGATTGCCGTCTCGCCCGGGCCTGTTCCTTGCGCTTGCGCAAATTCTCGCGCAATTGCGCCTCGAGCCGTTCCTGCCGGGTCTGCTTCGGTCTGTCGTCCTGGCTCATCTACCTGGCACCTCGTTCGCGATCGTTGCAGCGCCGACGGGTTCGGATCAATCGGTCCGTCCCTCGGCGGTTCGGTTGGTCGGCGTCTCGGCCGAAAGGGCGGCGAGGGCGTCGTGCGTCGTGCGTGCTGGGGCCCAGCCGAGCGTCTCCCGCAGATGCCCGGCATCGACGACGAAGGGCGTGTCGAGGGTGGCGACCATCGCCTCGCGACCGGCCAGGCTGGCGAGGCGTCTCGCCAGCGCAGGCGGGACCGGGATCAGGCGGGGGCTGCGGCCGAGCCCGCGGCGCAGCGCCGCGATGATCCCGGCGGTCGACATCGGCGGGTCGCCGGCGACGAGGAAGGTCTCGCCCGCAGCCTCATCGCCGTCGAGTGACAGCATGATGGCGCGCACCAGATCGTCGACGGCCACGAGGCTGCGCAAGGCCGAAAAGCCGCCGAGGGGGAGCGGCAGCTGCGTGCGCGCCAGCCTTGCCAGCGCCGCGATGCCGCCGCGCCCGCCGACTCCGAACACCGGCGCCGGCCGCAGCACGCAGCCGCTGGTCGAGCTTTCGGCCAGCGCTTCCCAGAACGCGACTTCGCCTGCGTGCTTGGACCGTGCATAGGCGCTCTGCGGCGCGATCGGCGATGTCTCGCTGACCGGCCCGGAGGAAGCGGCATGAACATTGGCCGTGCTGACGCAGACCATGCGGCGAACCCCTTCGGCCGCCGCCCGGCGGGCCAGCGCGGCGGTGCCGTCGCGATTGACCGCCATGAGGGCCTCGATGTCGGCGGCATTCGCCGTGCCCCGCTCGGGATTGGCCGCGGCGAGATGGCCCACGGCGTCGATGCCGGCCGGCCAGTCGGGCGTGGTCATGATCTCGGAATGGTCTGCGGGCGCAACGTAGACCCCGTCTCCCGCCGGCCCGCCGCGGCGCAGGACGACGACCTCGTGGCCGCTCGCGGTCAGGGCGGCCTTGAGCCGGCGCCCGACGAAACCGCTGCTGCCTGTCAGAAGGATGCGCAAGACGGGGACACTCCCTGGAACCGTTCGAACCGGTTCTGGCGAAGCCGCGCTTCATGCGCAACGGCCAGACGGTGAAAACCGATTTCCCAGACGCGGCCGATGCTGTAGCGGAATGGCCATGAAACGCCTCTTCGACTTCACTGCCAGCCTTGCCGGCCTGATCTGCCTGGGATGGCTGATCGGCGTCCTCGCGATCTTCGTGCGGCGCGACAGCGAGGGGCCGGGAATCTACGCTCAGCCCCGTGTGGGCCGCGATGGCCGCGTCTTCACCTGCTACAAGCTGCGCACCATGCACCGGGCGACCGCCTCGGCGGCCTCGCACGAAACGCCCGCCTCCGCGGTGACCGCGCTCGGTCGCAGGTTGCGGTCATGGAAGCTGGACGAGCTGCCGCAGCTCTGGAACGTCCTGAGGGGCGAGATGAGCTTCGTCGGCCCGCGGCCCTGCCTGCCGTCGCAGACGCTGCTGATCGAGGAACGCGCCCGCCGCGGCGTCCTGGCCGTGCGCCCCGGTATCACCGGCGAGGCGCAGGTGCAGGGTGTCGACATGTCGGATCCGGTCCGGCTCGCCGAGATCGACGCGCGTTACGTGGCCAGCCGCAGCTTCCTCAGCGATCTGAAGCTGATCCTGCGCACCGTCGCCGGCGGCGGTCGCGGCGACCGGGTGCGTGCCTGACGCCATCTTGCGGGCGGCTTACAACGCCGTAGAAATCCGCTAGGTGTCGGGCGCGAAACGGATGTCCCCGGTCCGTCCCGCCGGATGCGACGTCACCCCAGATGCGAGGATGCCATCCCCATGATCGAACGCGTCGGCTTCGCCGCCGAACTCGCCGCCTACACGGACCGGCATGGTCCGGTGACCATCGGGCTCGCCGGCGCCGGCCAGATGGGCACCGACATCGTCGTGCAGGTGGCGCTGATGACCGGCGTGCGGGTCGGCGCCATCGCCGCCAACAGCGCCCGCCGGCCGATGGAAGCGATTGCCATGGCCGGCCATTCTGCCGATCACGGCAAGCTGGCCGCCAGTGCGTCCGAGATCGACCGCACCATCGAGGCCGGCCGCATCGCCGTCACCGACGATCTGGGCGCCCTCTGCGCGGCCGGCCGCATCGACGTCGTCGTCGATGCCACGGGCAGCCCGGAGGTCGGCACCTTCCTCGCGCTGGAGGCGATCGCCAACGGCAAGCACATCGTCATGCTGAATGTCGAGGCGGACATCACCGTGGGCCGGCTCCTGGCCCGCAAGGCCCGGGAGGCAGGCCTCGTCTATACGGGCTCGGCCGGTGACGAACCGGCCTCGACGCTGGAACTGATCTCGTTTGCCCAGAGCCTCGGCATGGAGATCGTCGCCGCGGGCAAGGGCAAGAACAATCCCCTGCGCCATTCCGCCATTCCCGAGGAATACGCGGAAGAGGCGCGCCAGCGGAACATGAATGCCCGCATGCTGGTCGAGTTCATCGACGGCTCCAAGACGATGGTCGAGATGACCGCCATCGCCAATTGCACCGGGCTGACCCCCGATGTGGCCGGCATGCACGGGCCGGAGGCGACCAGCGACAACCTGGGACAGGTGCTGTGCACCGCCGATGACGGCGGCATCCTGTCCCGCTCGGGCTGTGTCGACTACACGATCGGCAAGGGCGTTGCGCCGGGCGTGTTCTGCGTGGTCAAGCCGCGCCATCCCCGCGCGATCGAGCGCATGGCCGATCTCAAGGTCGGTCCCGGACCCTGCTTCGGCCTGATCCGCCCATTCCACCTGACCAGCCTCGAGACGCCGCTCTCGGCCGTGCGCGCGGTGATCTACCGTCGGCCCGACATGGTGCCGATCGACCGGCCGGTGGGCGAATGCGGCGCGCTGGCCAAGCGCGACCTGGCGCCGGGCGACATGCTCGGCCGGATCGGCGAGGCCGATTACCGCGGCTATGCCATGACCTGGCTGGACGGGCGCGAACGCAAGGCGCTGCCGCTGGGCCTCGTGGAGAAGTCGAAGGTCGTGCGGCCGGTGAAGGCGGGCGACCTTTTGACCCACGACAATTGCGCCCCGGACGAGAGCCTTCTTGTCACGCGCATGCGCGCCGAACTCGACGTCGCCGATGGCCGCTTCGCCGCCTGATCGGGATCGCGCGCCCGGGGCGGTGCTGCGGGCCGTCACCTGGAATTGCCACGGTGCGGTCGGGGCCGACCGCCGCTGCGATCCCGCGCGCACCCTCGCCACCATCGCCCGGATGCAGCCGGACATCCTGGCGCTGCAGGAGGTCGATGGCCGCTCGCATCTCGGCCGGCGCCGCCGCGCCTTCGAATTTCTGTCGGCCGGGCTGACGGAGGCTGACGGAGGCCACATCGTCGAGGCGCGCACGGTGCGCCGGACCGATCGCGACTATGGTCATCTTCTGTGGTCGCGCTGGCCGGTCGTATCGGCGACGGTCCATGCGCTCCCCGAACCCGGCTTCGAGGCGCGCGCCGCCATCGAGGCCGTTCTGGCGACGCCGGCCGGGCGGCTGCGGGTGCTGACCTTCCATCTGGGCCTGCTGCCCCGCCAGCGGCGGGCGCAGGCGCGGTTCCTGGCAGAGCGCGTCGATGCGGCGGACGAGCCGGTGCTGGCGATGGGGGACGGCAACGATTTGAGGCTCGGCGGCAGCCTGCACACGTGCCTCGCGCCGCGCCTGCCGGTGCATGTCGCGCCGCGCAGCTTTCCGGGGCGATGGCCTCTGATGCGCCTCGACCGGATCTATGCCTCGGCTGGCTTCTTGCTCGCGGCCCATCGGGTCGACGCGCCATCGGGACCCGCCTCGGATCACCGCGCGGTCGTGGCCGATCTCGCCTGGCCGGATGGTTCGCCGAACGTGGGCGACTAGCGCCTATTGGCTTTCGGCGCTCTCGGGCTTCACCGCCGCCTGATCCGGGCGGGTCGAGCGGATGACGATGTCGAGATTGTGGGCAAGGCTTTCCCGGCTCGCTTCGTCGAGCGTCTCCAGCGCCGCGGCGATGCGCTGCAGCGGGTCTTTCTTGAGCAGCGCGCGGCCGCGCTCGGTCAGGCCCAGCTCCTCGGCACGGCCGCGGCCGACGCTGCCGCGCTTGGTGACATAGCCCTTCGTGATCAGCGTGCGGACGGTCCGCGCCACGGCGCCGGACGCCAGTCCCTGGAAGCGCGCCAGGTCGATCGCCGTGCGCAGATGCACGGGCGCTGAATGGATGTAGCGAAGCGCCGCCCATTGCGCCGGAAACAGCTTGGACGCGTATCCCTGCGAATGCAGTCGCCGTGCGATCTGCTCCAGCTGGCTGGCCAGTTCCGTTGTAGATATCATCGGCATTCCGCTGCGATTGGAGGAAATCCCCGCCAAGCGTGGACCGGAATTGAAAGGTTGCATCGTCTACAATAGCTAGTTCTTCAAGATTATCTATCGAATGTCTGAAGAAATACTAAAGATGAGTTCAGTAGATATTTAAAACTTTCAGTATTTATCGCCTGAACGCGACGCAGAAGGTGATTCCCTTCGGTCGGAAGACGCAGTATATCGGAGCATTTACGTCAGTGCCGCTACGTGACTCGGCGTGCTGGGGTCTGCGCCGCACGACCTCGATACGTCCTGTCTGGGCGGTCAATCCGGCGAGATTGAGGAGTGCCGACAGGCGATTGTCGCGCCATGGGGCCCGATGGTGGCGGCAGGGTGGGTGACGGGAAGAGTAGGAAACGGGTGGACGCCAAAGCCCCGCCGTCTGCCGGGAACGCGCAGCCAGTACACGCGGAGTGGCTGCACCAGGATATGCATGCCGTCCTCGATCTCCGCTTCGGCTTCGAAACGGGCTTCGACTGCGCTGCGATTGTCCGCGACGGCGGCCGCGCGCAGCGGTTCGACCGCCTCGAGACGGGTGATGAACTGCCCGACATCGCGGAACCGTTCGCCGCGCTGGTAGACGACGTTGCCGCGCAGGGTAAAGCGGCCGGCGCGCACCGCATCCGCCACCGCCATGCCGGCGGCTTCGCGGATCTCGCTCTCGTCCTCGACCGGGCGCATCGCCTCGAAATAGGGCCCCTCGGCCAGGGGCTCGACGACGAGGATCGTTCCGCCGGGACGCGTGACGCGCGCCGTCTCGGCCAAAGCGGTGGACATGGCGGCGACCGGCACGTGATGCAGCGAATTCAGGAAGATTGCGGCGTCGAAGCGGCCGTCCTCGAAGGGCAGGGCTTCGGCCGTGCCGACCTCGACGACTGCCTCGGGCGCACTGGCACGGGCCGCCGCGACCGCGGTCTCGCTCGGGTCGATTCCGGTCACGGCCAAGCCGCGGGCAAGAAGGCTGCGGGCCAAGAGACCACGCCCGCAGCCGATGTCGAGCACCGATCTGGCGGCTTCGCCCGCCAGCACCTCGCCGATCACGGCTGCGGTGTCACCGGACGCGAACGCCGCGTTCAGCGCATTCTGGGTGGTCTTCGGGTCGCTCATCGGCTTGTCCTCATCCTCCGGGCGCGGGAAAACGACCCGCGCCCGAAGCGACGATAGACGCACGCTTCACAGGGGCAAGAGCCGGGGCGCCGATTGCGCGCGTCGGTGAGCTGGCTCAGCTCTGTGCGTAGTTCTGTGGAAACAGCGCGCGCAGGGCGACGTCGTCGCGCTCGGACTTGAAGCCGACATCGCTGCCGACTTTACGTGCCTCGGCGACAGTCGGGCGGGCATCAATCGCCGCGAACCAGCGCGACAGGTTCGGATATTTCGCCAGTTCGCCGTCGCCCAGCACCATCTTGACCCGGTCGATCCAGCCCCAGGCCGCCATGTCGACGATGGTGTAGTCGTCGCCGACGAAGAAGTCGCGGCCCGCCAGATGATCGTCCAGCACCTGGTAGTGCCGCTGGGCCTCGCGCAGATAGCGGTTGGCGGCATAGTCCGACTTGTCCTTGCCGACGGTGCGGAAATGCACCGACTGGCCGGAATAGGGGCCGAGGCCGGTGGCGATGAACATCAGCCAGGACAAAAGCTCGCCGCGGTCTTCCGCCTTGCCGGCGAACTTGCCGTGCTTGTCGGCGAGATAGAGCAGGATGGCGTTGGAATCGAAGATGCGCTTGCCGTCGTCCTCGATGGCCGGCAGCTTGCCGTTGGGGTTGATGGCCCGGAAGGCCGGTTGGTGCTGCTCGCCCTTCAGCGTGTCGACCGGCACCAGCTTGAAATCGAGGCCGGCTTCCTTGAGGAACAGCGCGACCTTCATCGGGTTCGGCGTCGGGTGGAAGTAGAATGTCAGCATCCGGACATCTCCCTGTGAATGAAATTCGGTCCGCCTATGCTGTCGCGTGACGGCGCCAGGGCAAGGACGACATTGCGTTCATCGATCGCGCCTGTCGTGCCGCCGGCCAGGCGCCGGGGATAGCCGGGCCGGGCGCGTGCTTTATCCTTTTCGCCAAGTCATGTAACGGCATTGGCGCGGACCCGCGCAGACGGGAACGCCGCGGGACGCGGCGGCAACCGGGAACTGGAAGAGGGCCGGCATGGTCGCCACGGATATCGCCACACGGGTGTGGAACCACACGTTCAAGCTCGACACGATCGTGCGCAGCCTGCTCGACACGGATTTCTACAAGCTCCTGATGCTGCAGATGGTGCACGGCCTGCATCCGGACGTGCAGGCGACCTTTTCCCTGCACAACCGCTCCCGGCAGGTGCGCCTTGCCGAGATCATCGACGAGCAGGAGCTGCGCGATCATCTCGACCATGCCCGGACGCTGTCCTTCACCAAGCGGGAGATGATCTGGCTGGCCGGCAACACCTTCTACGGCACGCGGCACATCTTCCGGCCGGACTTCCTCGAATGGCTGCAGCATTTCCGCCTGCCGGAATACGAGCTGCGCCGGGTCGACGGGCAGTTCGAGCTAGATTTCCACGGCCCCTGGACCCACACGATGATGTGGGAGATCCCGGCCCTGGCGATCATCAACGAATTGCGCTCGCGCGCCGCGATGAAGGATTTCAAGCGCTTCGAGCTCGACGTCCTCTATGCCCGCGCCAAGGCCAAGATGTGGGGCAAGGTCGAGCGACTGCAGGCCCTGCCCGATCTGCGCATCTCCGATTTCGGCACGCGCCGGCGGCACTCCTTCCTGTGGCAGCGCTGGTGCGTGGAGGCCCTGAAGGAAGGGCTGGGCGACCGCTTCCTCGGCTCGTCCAACGTGCTGCTGGCGATGGAGACCGATCTGGAGGCGATCGGCACCAATGCCCATGAACTGCCGATGGTGATGGCGGCGCTCGCCGGCAGCGACGCCGAACTGCGCGAGGCGCCCTATGCCGTACTGCGCGAATGGCAGAGCTATTACGGCGGCAATCTGCTGATCGTGCTGCCCGACACGTTCGGCACCCCCGCCTTCCTGCAGGAAGCGCCGGAATGGCTGGCCTCCTGGACCGGGTTCCGGCCGGATTCGGCGCCCCCCATCGAAGGCGGCGAGGAGATCATCGCCTGGTGGGAGCGCATGGGGCAGGATCCGCGGGACAAGCTCCTGGTGTTCTCGGACGGCATGGATTCCGACACGATCGAGCGGACCTACCGCCATTTCGAGGGCCGGGTGCGCATGAGCTTCGGCTGGGGCACCAACCTCACCAACGATTTCCGCGGCGCCTCGCCGGAGCCGAGCACCGGGCTCGATCCGATCTCGCTGGTCTGCAAGGTGACGTCGGCCAATGGCCGCCCGGCGGTGAAGCTGTCGGACAATCCCGCCAAGGCCAGCGGCGATCCGGACGCCGTGGGGCGCTATCGCCGGGTGTTCGGCGAGGCGGCCTATGCCGAGCGCGCGCTCGCCGTCTGAGACGATCCTGGCCACGGCCCGGCAACCCTGTCGCCATCGGCGGCGGGGAAATCGCCACGGCGGAGTGCGCTATGGCTTGCTTATCATAAGCAGAGTTACCAGATCGCAGCCATGACAGAACGATCTCCCCCGAGCCTGGGCTTTCTCCTGATCGACGCCGCGCGTCTCATCCGCCGCCGCTTCGAGCAGGAGAGCCGCGATCTTGCCATGACGTCGGCGCAACTGCAGATCGCTGCCCGCCTCGCCAAGAACGAGGGTATCGGACAGGCCGCCCTGGCCGCACTGCTGAAACTCGAGCCGATGACCGTGTGCCGGCATGTCGATCGCATGGTCGCGGCCGGTCTGGTGGAGCGGCGTCAGGACCCGAGGGACCGGCGGGCGCGCCAGCTGTTCACGACCGACAGGTGCCGGGATCTGATCGAGCCGATGCGCGAGCGCGTAGCCGCCGTCTTCGAGGATGCCCAGAAGGGGCTGTCGGAGGTAGAGCGCCGCAATCTCGTCGCCGCGCTGGAGTCCGTGATCCGCAATCTGTCGACGATCGAGGCAGGCGAGAGCGCGAGCGGCGCAATCCGCGAACCGGCAGAGTTGGCCGCCTGAACGCGCAACCGGACAAGGCCGACTGAACGGTCCGAGCCGGCCGCTCATCCGGGCGTGCCCTCACCGATGCCCGGCGACCACATGCCCGCGGGCCGATGGCGTGATCAGACACGCGCGCCGTTTCCGTCCCTTGAGACTGACACCCCTTTCCATGATGGAGAACACCATGCCCCAGTCGAACGATGCGAACCGCCGCTATGTGCTGGCCGAACGCCCGAAGGGCGAGCCTGACGACAAGACCTTGCGCCTGGAAACGGTCGATCGGCCGACGCCCGGCGAGGGCCAGATGCTGCTGCGCAACGCGTATCTGTCGCTCGATCCCTACATGCGCGGCCGCATGAGCGATGCGCCGTCCTATGCCGCGCCGGTCGAGGTCGGCGGCGTGATGGTGGGCGGCACCGTCTCGCAGGTCGTCAGCTCCAACGTCGACGGCTTTGCCGAGGGCGACTGGGTCGTGGCCTTCGGCGGCTGGCAGGATTACGCCTTGTCCGATGGCACGGGCGTGATCCCCATGGGGCCGAACCCGCAGAATCCCTCCTGGGCGCTCGGCGTTCTCGGCATGCCGGGCCTGACCGCCTGGGCGGGCCTGACCCAGATCGGCCAACCGAAGGCGGGCGAGACCCTGGTCGTCGCCGGTGCCAGCGGCCCGGTAGGCGCGACCGTCGGGCAGATCGGCAAGATTCTCGGCTGCCGCGTCATCGGCATCGCCGGCGGCGCACAGAAATGCGCCCATGTGGTCGACACGCTCGGCTTCGACGCCTGCGTCGACTACAAGGCCGACGGCTTTCCCGAGGCGCTGAAGGCGGCCGCTTCGGACGGCATCGACATCTATTTCGAGAATGTCGGCGGCGCGGTCTTCGACGCGGTGCTGCCGCTGCTCAACCCCTCGGCCCGCATTCCGGTCTGCGGCCTGATCTCGCAATACAACGCGACCGCGCTGCCCGACGGTCCGGACCGGATGAATTATCTGATGGGCCAGATCCTGCGCAAACGCATGACCATGCGCGGTTTCATCGTGTTCGACGATTTCGGCCATCTCTATCCCGAATTCGCCAGCCAGATGGGCGCCTGGGTCAAGGACGGCCGGATCGCCTATCGCGAGGAAATGATTGCCGGCCTGGAACGCGCGCCGGAGGCCTTCATTGGGCTCCTGAGAGGTGACGCTTTCGGCAAGCGCGTGATCCACCTCGACGACTGACACCGACATTTCAAAAGGTACCACACCATGAAGATCCTGATGGTTCTGACCTCGCACGACCAGCTCGGCGACACCGGCAACAAGACCGGCTTCTGGCTCGAGGAATTCGCCGCGCCCTATTACGTGTTCAAGGACGCCGGCGCCGACATCACCCTTGCCTCGCCCAAGGGCGGCCAGCCGCCGCTCGATCCCAAGAGCGACGCCGAGGACGCCCAGACCGAGGCGACCAAACGCTTCAAGGCCGATCCGGCCGCGCAGCAGGATCTGGCGAACACCAGGGTCCTGTCCACCGTCGGCGCCGACGGCTTCGACGCGATCTTCTATCCCGGCGGCCACGGCCCGCTGTGGGATCTTGCCGAGGATGCCGACAGCCGCACGCTGATCGAGACCTTTGCGCGGACCGACCGGCCCGTGGGCGCGGTCTGCCATGCGCCGGCAGTATTCCGCCATACCCAGAGCGCCGACGGCAAGTCGCTGGTCGCGGGCCGGACCGTGACCGGTTTCACCAACACCGAGGAAGAGGGCGTCGGCCTCACCGATGTCGTGCCGTTCCTCGTCGAGGACATGCTGGTCGCCAATGGCGGCCAGTACCAGAAGGGCGAGGACTGGGCGTCCTTCGTCGTCACCGACGGCAAGCTGGTGACCGGCCAGAACCCGGCGTCGTCCGAGGAAGCCGCGCGCAAGCTGCTGACCTTCCTCTAAGGACATGTCGCCGGGGTGCCATCGCGGCGCGGCGGTCCGTCTTCCGCCTCAGCCCGTCGGGACCGTCCCGGCGGGCTTTTTGCTGTCGAGCGCCTCCGCCCATCGCGGCGCGGCGGTCCCTGCGCGCGTCAATCGCCGACGGCGACGCCCTCCCGCCGCGGATCGGCGCCGCCTTCCAGCCCGTCGGGCGTGATGACGATGCCGTGGAGCCCGGAATCGAGATCGGTCTCCTCGACCGTGAAGCCGCGTTCCCTCAGCGGAGCAGCGAGCGCCGTGGCGCTGGTGCCGGCTTCGACGTCGAAGGTGGCGAAGCGGTTGACCAGATGCGGCATGGCGATCGCCTGCTGCACGTCCATCTCCCAGTCGAGCATGGCGATCAGCGCCTGCGCCACATAGCCGATGATGCGGCTGCCGCCCGGCGAGCCAATGGCGATGACCGGCGCGCCGTCGCGCATGACGATGGTCGGCGCCATGGACGAGCGCGGGCGCTTGCCCGGGGCGACGGCATTGGCGATGACGTGGCCGTCCGCATCGTGGGTGGCGAAGGAGAAGTCGGTCAGCTCGTTGTTGAGCAGGAAGCCGCCGGTCATCAGCCGCGAGCCGAAGCCGTTCTCGATGGTCGTCGTCATGGAGACGACATTGCCCGAATCATCGACGATGGCGAAATGGCTGGTCGACGGCAGCTCGATGGCGACGTCGTCGCCGAACAGCATCGCGTGGTCCCAGGGCGGCATGCCCGGCGTCACCGCATCGTCCGCCAGCGCGTCCTCGCCGGACAGAAGCGTGGCCCGGTCCGCCAGATAGTCGGGATCGAGCAGGCCACGCAGCGGCATCGGCACGAAGTCGATGTCGGCCATGTAGCGGCCGCGATCGGCGAAGGCGAGGCGCGACGCGTCACCAATCAGCCGCCAGGCCTCCGGGCTGTCTGGGCCGAGCGCGGCCATGTCGCTGGGGGCGATGAGGCCGAGGATCTGGCCGATCGTCAGCGCGCCGGAGGAGGGTGGTCCCATGCCGCAGACGTCGGCGGCGCGGTAGGCGAAACACACCGGCTCGCGCTCGACGATGGCGTAGCCGGCGAGATCGGACAGGGCGAGCCTGCCCGGATTGCCTGCGGCGTTCCGGACGGTGTCGACGATGCCCTGCGCGACGGGTCCCTCGTAGAACCCCTCGGCGCCCTTCTCGGCGATCGTCGCCAGCGTGTCGGCATAGGCGGGGTTGGTCAGGATCGTGCCGACCGGCAGCGGCTCCCCATCATCGGCAAAGAAATAGTCACTGGTGGCCGGGTAGCGCGACAGCCGCTCCCGGTCTTCGCCGATCAGCGCATTGAGGCGCGGCGAGACGGCAAAACCCTTGCGGGCGAGGTCGATCGCTGGCTGCACGACGGATGCCCAGGGGAGCGCGCCGTAGCGTTCATGGGTGTCGAAAAGGAGCCGCACGGTGCCGGGGGTGCCGACCGAACGGCCGCCGACGACCGCGTCGTAGAAGGACAGCGGCTCACCGGCCTCATCGAGAAACAGCGTGGGCGTCGCGGCGGCCGGCGCGGTCTCGCGGCCGTCGAAGGTGGTCAGCCGGCCGGCCTCGGCATCGAAGAAGACCAGGAAGGCACCGCCGCCGAGGCCCGACGATTGCGGCTCGACCAGGCCGAGGACGAGCTGTGTCGTCACCATGGCGTCGATGGCGTTGCCGCCGCCGCGCAGGATGGCGAGCCCGGCCTGCGCAGCCAGCGGATTGGCGGCCGCCACCATCTGCCGCTCGGCCCGCACCAGGGCCTTGTCGGCGGCGCCCGTCGCGATTTCCGGCTGGACGGTATCGGCGGCCTGTTCCTGGGCGAAGGCCGGTCCGGCGAAGGCGAGGCTGAGGCCGAGCAGCAGCCCGGCAAGCGGCGAACGATGCATGGCGCGATCCTTCCGATGATAGCGAAGGCTAGCGCGGCCGGCGGCTGCACGGAAGGTGGGTTTGGATTTGGGGCAATGGCAAGCAATGCGCTGCTCAGACCATTGCGTGAGGCGGCCGTCCTGGCGTGTCTCAAGTCGCCGGCGGCGGAAGCGGTTTGGCATGGGTCCTCGGGTCAAGCCCGAGACCCATTCCTCCGCGTTGCAGCGTCGCGACGTTGCAGCGGGACACCGCACGCGCTCGATGCGGGGCGGACGCTCTGTGTCGCTCGGCTGCCCTTCCCGCGGCAATCGCAGAAATTGCGCCTGAACAGATGCGCCGTCGTGACACGGACGGAACTCGCACCGTCGTGCACCGCGACGGCCAGCGCCTGCACTACAGCGCTGCGAGGCCGCCCTTTTCGCCCAGCAACTCCAGATGATGGTCGGCGTCGCCGAAGGCGAGGTCGATCATGGCGAGGCGCTTCATGTGGTGGCCGACCTCGTATTCCATGGTAACGCCGACGCCGCCATGGAGCTGCACCGCGCTTTCGCGGATGAACTTGGCTGAGCGGCCGATCTGCACCTTGGCTGCCGAGATCGCCTCGCGCCGCGTCTCCGCATCGGGCTCGGAGGCGTTCATCGTGGCATACAGCATCATCGAGCGGGCCTGCTCCAGCGCCATGTACATCTCGGCGCCGCGATGCTGCAGCACCTGGAAGTCGCCGATCGGCACGCCGAACTGCTTGCGCTCCTTCAGATAGGCGATGGTCAGCTCGTGCATGCGCTGCATCGAGCCGACGGCCTCGGCGCAAAGGGCCGCGATGGCCTCGTCGATCACCCGCTCGACGACCGGCAAGGCGTTCGCCGGATCGCCGAGCACCCGGTCGGCGGGCACCGCAACCGCGTCGAAGGTGAGTTCGGCCGCGCGCATGCGGTCCTGGGTGGGGTAGCCGCGGCGCGACAGGCCCGGCGCATCGGCGGCGACGAGGAACAGGCCGAGGCCGGAGCGGTCGCCGGCGGTCCCTGCAGTGCGGGCGAGGACCACGAAGCCGTCGGCGTTGTCGCCGTGCAGCACCAGCGATTTCTCGCCGGTCAGCGTGTAGCCGTCGCCCGAGGGCGTCGCGCTCATGGCGACAGCGGCGGGATCGTATCTGGTGGTCCGCTCGGCGAAGGCGAAGGCCAGGCGCGTCGATCCGTCGGCAAGGCCGGGCACCCATTCGGCGCGCTGCCCGGCCGATCCGGCATGGCGGATGGCGCCGCCGGCCATGACCACCGAGGCGAGATAGGGCTCGACCACCAGCCCGCGTCCGAAGGCTTCCATGACGATCATCGTCTCGACCGGGCCGCCGCCAAAGCCGCCATCCTCTTCCGCGAAGGGCACGGCGGTCAGGCCGAGCTCGGCGAAGGCCTGCCACATCCCCTGGCTGAAGCCGGGCTCCTCGGCACGGTAGCGGCCGCGCTGCTCGAAGCCGTAGCGATCCTTGATCAGTCGCTCGACCGAGTCGCGGATCATGGTCTGCTCGTCGGAAAGGTCGAAATCCATGCGGGGACGTCCTGCTTTCAAGCTGCCGGCGGCGCGCATCCGCGCCGGCCTCGGCGGTAGGGGATAGGGGCGGCGATGCGCGCCGGCGGTACGTAGATGCAACTGGCTGGAGCGCCGTGCGTCCAGTTGGACGCACGGCGCTCTAGAGGCCGAGGATCGCCTTGGCGATGATGCTCTTCTGGATCTCGTTGGAGCCGCCGTAGATCGACACCTTGCGGAAGTTGAAATAGGCCGGCGCGAGGGATGCGGCATAGTCCGGCCCGACGGGGGGCTCGTTGCGGCCGTCCTCGCGCTCGGCCTCGTAGGGCAGGGCGTAGGGGCCGATCGCCTCCATCAGGAGTTCGGTCGTCGCCTGCTGCAATTCCGAACCCTTGATCTTCAGGATCGACGACGCCGGATCGGGCTTGCCGTCGTGGCCACGCTTGGCCTCGGCCGAGACGACGCGCAGCTGTGTCATTTCCAGCGCCTTCAGCTCGATCTCGACGGCCGCGACCTTCTCGCGGAAGCGGCGGTTCTCCCAGACCGGGGACTGGCCGGCGAATTCCAGCCTGGCGATCTCCTTCAGCCGGCGGATCCGCTCCTTCGAGCCACCCACACGGGCGATGCCGACGCGCTCGTGGCCGAGCAGGAACTTGGCATAGTCCCAGCCCTTGTTCTCCTCGCCGACGAGGTTCTCGACCGGGACCCTCACGTCGTCGAAGAACACCTCGTTGACCTCGTGGCCGCCGTCGATGGTCTGGATCGGCCGGACGGTCACGCCGGGCGTCGTCATGTCGATGAGCAGGAAGGAAATGCCCATCTGCTTCTTCGGCGCATCGGGGTCAGTGCGCACCAGGCAGAAGATCCAGTCGGCGTGCTGGCCGAGCGTCGTCCAGGTCTTCTGGCCGTTGACGACGTAATGGTCGCCGTCGCGCACCGCCCGGGTGGTGAGGCTGGCGAGGTCGGAGCCGGCGCCCGGCTCGGAGAAGCCCTGGCACCACCAGTCGTCGAGATTGGCGATGCGCGGCAGGTACCTCGCCTTCTGCGCCGCGTTGCCGAAGGTGTAGATGACCGGGGCTACCATGTTGTGGCCAAAGGGCAGCATCTGCGGCGCCGGCGCCTGCTGCATCTCGTCCTGGAAGATGTACTGCTCGATCGGCGTCCAGCCGGTGCCGCCATGCTCGACCGGCCAGTGGGGCACCGACCAGCCCCTGGCGTTGAGGATGCGCGTCCAGCGCACCATGCCGTCCCTGGACACGTGGCGCCCGTCGCGCAGGGCGGCCGACACGTCGGCCGGCACGTTCTCGCGGATGAAGGCGCGGACCTCGTTGCGGAACGCGACCTCTGCGTCGGTGAAGCGAAGGTCCATCTGGGTCCATCCTTGTCATGAGAGGGCGATGCGAGAGGCGCCGTGGAGTGACCGCCGCAGCGAGCGGATCGTGGTCGCGGCCCGACAGGCAGGCCGGGATCAGCGCCGCCCAATTCCGCATCGTGGAATTCGGTTTTGCAATTGCCGCAAACTAGAAATCGCCCTAGCCTCTGTCAACGACGTCGCGGCGCTCCCGTCCGGGCAGATCGCCGCCCCCCGCAACCCCGGATGCCTTCTCGCAGGGCCGGCCCGCCAGACATTCCAGGACAGGTTTCATGACGACTATCAATCGCGCCACGACGCTCGACGTCGAGGGAGAGGTCGCGGTGCTGACGCTCGACAACCCGCCGGTCAACGCGCTGTCGCACGTGCTGCGCGAAGGCGTTGCCGCGGGGCTGGAGGCGGCGGTCGCGGACCCGGCGGTCAAGGCCATCGTGCTGATCTGCGCCGGGCGCACCTTCATTGCGGGGGCCGACATCAAGGAGTTCGGCAAGCCGATCGCGGCACCGACCCTGCAGGACCTGCAGGACCGGATCGAGGCGTCCGGCAAGCCGGTCGTCGCGGCGCTGCACGGCACCTCGCTGGGCGGCGGGCTGGAACTGGCGCTGGCCTGCCATTACCGGATCGCGTCGCCTTCGGCCAAGGTTGGCCTGCCGGAGATCAAGCTCGGCATCATTCCCGGCGCTGGCGGTACCCAGCGGCTGCCGCGCATGGTCGGTCTGCCGCGCGCCCTCGACATGATCCTGACCGGCACGCCGATGGGCGCGGCCAGCGCGGTGACGCTGGGGATTGTCGACGAACTGGCGGCAGGCGACCTGCGCAGCGAGGCCGTGCGCCTTGCCGCGGCGATTGTCAGCGACGGCCGGCCGCTGCGCCGGGTCCGGGACGAGACGGCGCGCCTCGGCGACGCCGATGTCGAGGCCGCGCTGAGCGCGGCGCGCGAGCGCCACGGCCGCAAGATGCGTGGTTTCGAGAGCTTCGAAAAGGCGATGGAGGCCGTCGCCAACGCCGCCCGCATGCCCTTCGACGAGGGCCTGGCCCGCGAGCGCGAGATCTTCGCCGAACTCCTGGGCGGCACCCAGTCCAGGGCCCAGCGCTACGTCTTCGGCGCCACCCGCGCCGTCGCCAAGATCGCCGACATTCCTGTCGACACCCCGACGCGGCCGATCGGCCGGGTCGGCATCATCGGCGCCGGCACCATGGGCGGCGGCATCGCCATGAACTTTCTGTCGGCCGGGATTCCCATGACGATCGTGGAGCAGAGCCAGGAAGCGCTCGACCGCGGCACCGGCATCATCGCCAGGAACTATGCCGCCTCGGCGTCGAAGGGGCGCATCCGCCCGGAGGATGTCGACAAGGCGACCGGCCTCCTGTCGCCGTCGCTGGAATTTTCCGACCTGTCCGATTGCGACCTGATCATCGAGGCGGCCTTCGAGGAGATGGAGGTCAAGAAGGCGATCTTCGAACGGCTGGACGCCATCGCCAGGGACGGCGCGATCCTCGCCTCCAACACGTCCTATCTCGACATCGACGCGATCGCGGCCGTGACCAGGCGTCCGGCCGACGTCCTGGGCATGCACTTCTTCTCGCCCGCCAACATCATGAAGCTCTTGGAGGTGGTGCGCGGCCGGCAGACGGCGAAGGACGTCATCGCCACGGCGATGAAGATCGGCCGCGATATCGGCAAGACGGCGGTGCTCGTCGGCGTCTGTCACGGCTTCGTGGGCAACCGCATGCTGTCGGCCCGGCAGCGCGAGGCGAACAAGCTGATCCTGGAAGGCGCGATGCCGTGGGACGTCGACCGGGTGCTGACCGGTTTCGGCTTGCCGATGGGGCCGTTCCAGATGGCCGATCTCGCCGGGCTCGACCTCGGCTGGAACCGCGAGACGTCGAAGGGCGAGACGATCCGCGAGCGGCTCTGCGAGGCCGACCGCCGCGGCCAGAAGACCGCCGCCGGCTTCTACGACTACGACGAGGCCAGGAAGGGCTCGCCGTCGCCGCTGGTCGAGGAGATCATCTTGCAGAAATCGCGCGAGGACGGCTTCGAGCGCCGCGCCATCGGCGACGACGAGATCCTGGAGCGGCTGGTCTATCCGATGATCAACGAGGGCGCGAAGATCCTCGACGAGGGCATCGCCCAGCGCGCCTCCGACATCGATGTGGTCTGGATCAACGGCTATGGCTGGCCGGTCTATCGGGGCGGGCCGATGTTCTACGCCGACACGATCGGACCGCACACCGTGCTGGAGAAGATGCGCGAATTCGAGGCACGCATGGGCGAGGATTTCGCGCCGGCGCCCTTGCTGGAGCGGATCGTGCGCGACGGCGGCTCCTTCACCGGCGCGGCCTGAGGGGAGCGGCAAGGGGAGCCGACGATGCGCAAGCGCGGGGCGGCGGACGCTGCAGGCGGGCTGCCGCTGGACGACGATCCCGGCATGGTCACGGCGCTGGTGCGCGGCCTCGACGTCCTGCGATCGTTTCGCCGCGAGGATGGGGCGCTCGGCAATCAGGAGATCGCCCGGCGGACCGGCCTGCCGAAGGCGACCGTGTCGCGGCTGACCTATACGCTGAGCCGCCTCGGCTATCTCGTGCACCTGCCCGAAACGGCGAACTACCGCCTGGGGCCGGGGGCGCTTGCCCTGGGGTTCGCCACGCTCGGCTCGCTGGGGGTGCGCGACGTGGCCCGCCCGTTCATGCAGGCGCTGGCCGACGAGACCCAGTGTTCGGTCGCGCTGGCGACGCGCGACGGCATGGCGATGCTCTATGTCGAGGCATGCCGCGGATCGAGCGCGATCCGCGTCGATCTCGATGTCGGCGGTCACCTCAAGCTTGCGACCTCGGCGATCGGCCGGGCCTATCTCGCCGGCCTTGCCGAGCGCGAGCGGGCTGATCTGATGGCAAAGCTGGCGGCGCGCGAGGGCGCGGCATGGCCGGACATGGCCGAGAAGATCGCGGCGGCGCTCGAGGATTTCCGGGCCGGGGGCTTCGTCGTCTCGGCCGGCGACTGGAAGCGGGAGGTGAACGCCGTCGGCGTGCCGCTGGCCATCGGCACGGGCGGGCTCGCCTTCGCGCTCAATTGCGGCGGACCGGCCTTCGCCCTGCCGGCCGAGCGCCTGCGCGACGATGTCGGGCCGAAGCTGGTGCGCACCGCCGCGGCGATCCGCGGCGCGCTGGGGCTCTGAGGCGTGGAATCACCGCATCGTGCTGCCGGGCCCGAACCGGTGCCGGGAGCCGATGCTGCCGGCCTGGGACCCGCACGTGGCCCGGCTTTCGCTGCACCGCCCTTGGGAAAAATGTCGCGCCCGGGAGGAAGTCCCTTTTCCTTCCAGCGCGATGGCAATAGGTTCCGCCGCAATCCGCGTCGGTTTTGGGCACCGGACCGGTCGGTCACACTCATTGGGAGACCTGATCGTGGCAGCACGCATCATCAGCTTTATCGTCGCGCTTTTCGTCCTGCCGGGACTGGCATTCGCGCACGGACCGACCCGCCAGAAGGCCAGCGAGAGCGTCGTGATCGACGCCGCGCCGGAGGCGGTCTGGGCCAGGATCGCCGAATTCGGTGACATGTCCTGGCATCCGCGCATCGCCATGACCGACGCCGCCGAGGGCAACGAGAAGGGCTCGATCCGCACGCTCGGCTTCACCGACGGCGGCATGATGGAAGAAGAGCTGTCCAAGTACGATGCAGCCAAGATGAGCTATTCGACCTTCATCGGCCACGTGAATGTCGATTTGCTGCCGGCGACGAACTACTCGTCCACGATCACCATCAAGCCGGCCGAGGACGGCGCCAAGTCCGAGGTGACGTGGCGCGCCGCCTTCTATCGCGGCTATCCCAACAACGATCCGCCGGCCGAGCTCAATGACGAGGCCGCGATTGCCGGCATCACCGCCTATATCCGCGAGGGCCTCGACAATCTGAAGGCGACCGTCGAATCGGGCTCCTGATGCGGCGCGTTGCGGCGATCGCGGCGCCTGCGGCCTTCGCGGCAGCGCTGTTCTGGTCGTTGCCGGGCATGGCCGGCGACATCGCCTATGTCACCAGCCAGGAGGCCGGGGAACTGGCCTTCGTCGATCTCGACGCGATGGCGGTGACGAAGACGCTGGTGATCCCCGGCAAGCCCGCCGGCATCGCCGTGTCGGCCGATGGCAGCCGCGCCTATGTCTCGCGGCCCGAGGACAAGGCGATCAGCATCGTCGACACCGCCCGCGGCGAGACGATCGGCGAGATCGCCACCGGTGGCGGACCGCTCGGCATCGCGGTGCATCCCTCGGGCTCGCCGGTCTATGTGGCCGACTGGTTTTCCCATTCGCTGCTGGTCGTCGACCCCGAGGCGCGCAAGGTGGTCGGCTCCTTCGAGACCGGCGAATCGCCATCCGGCGTGGCGGTCAGCGCCGACGGCGCGGTGGTCGTGACCGCCGACCGGGATTCCAACCAGCTGTCCTTCATCGACACGGCAACGGGCGCGGCGATCGCCCGCGTTCCGGTGGGCGAACGGCCCTTCGGTGTCACCATCTCGCAGGACGGCACGCGGGTCTATTCCGCCAATGTCGGCAGCGACGACGTCAGCGTGGTCGACATGGCGAGCCACGAGCTGATCGCCACGGTCCCGGTCGGCTCGCATCCCTATGCCGTGGCAGAAAGCCGCGGCAAGGTGTTCGTCACCGACCAGTATGGCAGCACCGTCACGGTCTTCGAGGCGGCGAGCGGCACCCGCCTGGCGCAGCTGGAAACGGGCGAATATCCCGAAGGCATCGATGTCGGCGCCGACGGCCGCTTCCTCTATGTCGCCAACTGGTTCGACAACACGCTCTCCAAGATCGACGCCGAGACGCTGGAGGTGGTCGGCGCGGTCGAGGTCGGCGATGGGCCGCGCGCCTTCGGGGAGTTCATCGGCCCTTCGCCCTGACGATTTCACAAGATCGCCAGACTTCGCAGCGACTCTCGATGGCGAAGGAGACATGCCATGACGGACCATCGCTATGGCGGCATCGCTTTCGGTGCCGCAATCGGAACCGGTGTCGGGTCGCTGCTCGGCGCCTTCGTGCTGGGCGACCTGACCCTCGGCATCGCCGCTGGGACGGCGATCGGCGCGGGATTCGGCAATACGGTGAGCCGGCGCCTCTGACGGGCGCCGCCCGCCGGCTGTCGCCGCGACATCGTCGATGGCCGGGCGGCCGGCGCGTTGCGAGGCGGGAGGGCGCGCTCGCAGGACGGATGGATCGACGCCGTATTGGTGGCGAGCGACATGGTTTTTCGGGAGGAACGACGATGAAACGAGGAAACGCGCTGATCCGCGGCCTGGCGGCAGGCACGGTCACGGTCGGCCTTCTGGCGGCCTTGCCGGCCGCCGCGCAATCGCCCCAGCCGCCGGACGTGACGGTGGGCACCGCCGGCGCATCCCGGATGCCGGTGATGGGCAGCGTGCCGAACGCCGCCACGGCAGACTATCCGACGGATGCGACCGCCGACTACGTCTTCGGCTGCATGTCGAGCAACGGCAACACCCGCACGGCCCTGGAGCAGTGTTCCTGCTCCTTCGACGTGGTGGCGACATTGCTGCCCTATCAGCGTTATGTCGACGCCTCGACCTATCTGTCGATGGGGCAGGTGACGGGGGAGAAGGGCGTCCTGTTCCGCTCCAGCGCCGATGCCAAGGAGACGGTGGCCGAACTGCGCCGCGCCCAGGCCGAAGCCGAGGTCCGCTGCTTCAACTGAAGACCGCGCCTGCCGGCCGCCGCTGCTGGCGCCGGCAGGCGGTCATGTCGTTACGCGCGCAATCGCGACTGCGGCCAACGGCGCGCGGCTTCCGCGATCAGGTCTGGCCCTGGGTGAACGTCTTTTCGAAGACGTTGCCGTCGGTGTCGGTCGCCCTAGCGTGGAACGGCAGGGCCGGATCACCGGCATAGTTGAAGCGGAAGCTCGGATCCTCGGAAATCGAGATGCCGCCGGTCATAGAGAACAGCGTCTTTCCGCCGTGGTCGACGGTCAGCTCCGAGACGAAATGCGCCGGGATGTAGAGCAGCGTCACCTGGTCCTTCTGCAGCCCGGAATTGTTCGGGTGCCGGATCATCAGCTGCGCCTCGTGCACCGGCGATCCGTCCGTGCCGGCAGCGTCCGCGAACTGGCGCAGCTTCATCTGGCCCATCTGGCGGGCCGCCACTTCCGGGTCCTTGGCGGCCGGGGCCGCGCAGCCGCCCGCCGCCTTCACGAACTGCTTGGTGACATACAGTGTCCCGTCGGCGGCCTCGGCCACCGCGTGGATGTCCGTATAGGCGTTTACCCGGACGCGGGTGGAAAGTTGGGTGAGGCCGGAATCCGGCGCGATGTCGAAGGTGGCGGCGACCGGCGCGGGATTCTCGTCGATGACCAGCGTGATGCGGCGGATGTCCTTCGCCGGATCGATCGTCAGCGTCAGCGGCACGATCGCCGGGTCGGTCGCCCGCGCCGGTGCCTCCAGCGCGATCACGTCGCTGCCGTCGATCAGCTCCCTGTCGCCGAACAGATCGCTCCTCAGTCCCGGCCAGGCGGAATCGGCCGCTGCGGCGACCGCTTCCGGCGAGGTCGCCCAAGCGGGCCCGGTGGCTGCCAGGGGCGCGGTCGCGCCGGCGAGGCCGAGCGACAGGGCGCAGCAAAAGCGCGTCGTGCGGCTCGCTCGTGTTGCGGAGGAGCGGTGCGGCGGCGCTTCGAAATGAGACATCGGCATGAAAACCTCCCGATTTGTCCGTGCGAGTGCCCGTTCGCCTGATCGAACAATCTGACTGCGGGGCCGGCAAACGGCAAGGCCTTCGCCGATCAACACTTGACGAGGGAGACAGGCGAGGTGCCCTCACTCCCATTCGAGCTCGGCGAAGGCCGCGGTGGCGTTCCGGCCGTTGAAGGCGTCGAAGAGCTGCCATTGTCCGGCCTGGCCCGCGGCCGCCGATTCGGTCGCCTGCGCCAGTGGCACGCCGGCGGCGATGGCGGCGCGCAGATCGGCGGCGAGTGCCTCGAGATAGGCCGTCTGGGGCTCCAGCGCCTGGGGCCACGGGGCGCTGGCAGGTCCGTGGCCCGGAACTACCCGCTCGGCCGGCAGCGCCCGCAACTCGGCAATCCGGGCGAGCCAGCCCTTGATCGAGCCGTCGATCACTGGCACGTGCGCCAGGAAGACGAGATCCCCGGCGAACAGCGTGCCGGTCTGCTCGTCGAAGACGGTCAGATCGTTGTCGGTGTGCGCCGTGGGCCAGGCCCTGAGTTCGATCTCGCGCCCGCCCAGATCAAGGCTGCGGGTCTGCGTCACCGTTTCGTCCGGCAGGGTCACGGTCACCGACCCGGCCGCCGCCGGCCCGAGTTGGTCGCGCATGGACAGCTTGTAGTGTTCGGCGCGCGCGCCGAGTGCGGCCGGCAGTTTCTCGTGCCCGATGATCGTCGCGCCTTGGGCCTTGAACACCTGATTGCCGAAGACATGGTCGGGATGCATGTGGGTGTTGATCAGATAGCGGACCGGCTTGTCGGTGACGGCCCGGATTGCCGCCGCCGCGGCCTCGGCATCGGCGACGCTGCCGCCGCTGTCGATCATGGCGACCGAATCGGCGCCGACGATGAAGCCGAGATTGGCGATGGCGCCGTGATTGTCCGGCGAGGTCTCCTCCACCAGTCCGGTGCGGACATGGATGCCGGCGGCGACCTCTTCATAGGCGGGAATTGGTTCGGCGATGGCGGGCAGGGCGGCCACCAGGCCGATCGCCGATGCCGCGAGCAGCCTGGGGAAGTGGCGAATGAGACGGGAAAGAACGAGGGTCATACCGTATCAGGCATGCGCCGGCGCCGGGGAGCAAGCCCTCGCTCGCATCAACAGGGTGTGACCGGCTTGCGGCGTTTCTTCGGGGGGCGGAGGTGCGAAGACTTGCGATGCAGGTGTCGAAAGCGCCGCCTCGCGAGATGATCGGAGCGTATCCCCTCCTTGTGAGTCGGCGGCTCAGTATTTCCGAGCACTGGCAGCGTCGCTGCCGATCTCTCAAGGCTTGTTTGCAGAAGAATGGGGGATCGCTGCGGCGCTTGGTCGCGAAATGAGGTGTGGCTCCAGTATAATGCGGAAAACCGCTAGTCTTGAGCGTACGAAGGGGAGTGGCCGGGCGACGAAACGGCAGATATCACTGCATCGCACCCAGAAAATGCTGCAATGCACACAGGAAAAGTCGCAATTGGCGCTTGCGCAGGAAAATTTCCCGAACTAGCATCCTCCAATGGTTTCCGGCTTCAAGGTCGCAGTGTTGGGAGCGCTGCGAATCTCGAAGGCCACGGTAGGGCGTTGATCAACGGTGCCCACCAAGACCCCTATTGGCGGTCGTGACACGCTGCCGGAAACCTTCCCCCGACGCTACCGATGGTTCGACGTATGCCGGCAATCCTGCCGCCAGCCGTCGCCGGCACAGTTCCTTGGGAGGACACTGAATGTTGAAGCTCATAACGAAGGCTGCACTTGCATCCAGCCTGCTCGTTGCGTTCGGAGGCTCCGCCTCCGCCAACGAGAAACTGCTGGAGATGCAGGGCGATGCCGCGCAGTGGGTCATGCCGACCGGAAACTACGCCAACCAGCGCTATTCGACGCTGGACGCCATCAACAAGGACAATGTCGGCGACATGGTCCCGGCCTGGACCTTCTCAACCGGCGTGTTGCGCGGCCACGAGGGCAATCCGCTCGTCGTCGGCAACATGATGTACGTGCACACCCCGTTCCCGAACATGGTCTATGCCCTCGACCTGTCGGACGAGGCCTCCATCACCTGGAAGTACGAGCCGAAGCAGGACCCGAACGTCATTCCGGTCATGTGCTGCGACACCGTCAACCGCGGCGTCGCCTATGCGCCGGCACAGGGCGACGGGGGCCAGGATCTGATCATCCTGCATCAGGCCGATACGACCGTCGTGGCGCTCGATGCCAAGACCGGCGAGCAGGTCTGGTCCGTCCAGAACGGTGACCCGTCGAAGGGCGAGACCGGCACGGCGGCCCCGATGGTCGTCAAGGACAAGGTCTATATCGGCATCTCCGGTGGCGAGTTCGGCGTACGCGGCTCGCTGACCGCCTACAACCTGTCGGACGGCAGCCAGGCATGGCGCGCCTATTCGACCGGTCCGGACGACGAGATGCTGTTCGATCCCGAGCAGACCATGGAACTCGGCAAGCCGGTCGGCGCCGATTCCTCGCTGAACAGCTGGGAAGGCGACCAGTGGCAGATCGGCGGCGGCACCACCTGGGGCTGGTTCGCCTATGACCCGGACCTGAACCTGATCTACTACGGCACCGGAAACCCCTCGACCTGGAACCCGGCCCAGCGCCCGGGCGACAACAAGTGGTCGATGACGATCATGGCCCGCGATGCCGACAGCGGCATGGCCAAGTGGGTCTACCAGATGACCCCGCATGACGAGTGGGACTTCGACGGCGTCAACGAGATGATCCTCGCGGACATCGACGTCGGCGGCACCGAGCGCAAGGCGCTCGTCCACTTCGACCGCAACGGCTTCGCCTACACGATGGATCGTGAGACCGGCGAACTGCTGGTCGCCAAGAAGTACGACCCGGCCGTCAACTGGGCGACCGAAGTCGTGATGGATCCGGAATCGGACCAGTACGGCCGGCCGCAGGTCGTCGCCGAGTACTCGACCGAGCAGAACGGCGAAGACGTGAACTCCACCGGCATCTGCCCGGCGGCTCTGGGCACCAAGGATCAGCAGCCGGCGGCATACTCGCCGGAGACCAAGCTGTTCTACGTCCCGACCAACCACGTCTGCATGGACTACGAGCCGTTCCGCGTGGCCTACACCGCCGGACAGCCTTACGTCGGTGCGACGCTGTCGATGTACCCGGCCCCGGACAGCCATGGCGGCATGGGCAACTTCATTGCCTGGGATGCCGGCAAGGGTGAGATCGTCTGGTCGCTGCCCGAGCAGTTCTCGGTGTGGTCGGGTGCCTTGGCAACCGCCGGCGACATCGTCTTCTACGGCACGCTCGAAGGTTACCTGAAGGCCGTGGACGCGCAGACGGGCGAGGAACTCTACAAGTTCAAGACCCCGTCGGGCATCATCGGCAACGTGATGACCTACGAGCGGGACGGCCAGCAGATGGTCGGCATCCTGTCGGGCATCGGCGGCTGGGCCGGCATCGGCCTGGCGGCGGGTCTCACCGATCCCAACGCCGGTCTCGGCGCGGTCGGCGGCTATGCGGCGCTGTCCAAGTACACGGCGCTCGGTGGTCAGCTGACGGTCTTCACCGTACCGGACCAGACAGCCAGCAAGTAAGCAAAGCAGGGCCTCGCTCCAAACAGGGCGGGGCCCTTTGCATGACTGGAGGGCCCGTCGTCAGGCATCGACCCGACATCGGGCCTTCGCTTTTGGGAGGGGAGGGTGTGCGACATTCGCGCGCATCGTCCGAAGCTCGGGCCGCTTGAGCGGCCCGGTTGTCAATATGAGGCTTTGAATGAACAGCAAGTTGATCGCGATCGCGGGGGCTGCGCTCCTGTCGGCCAGCAGCCTGGCCATCGCGCAGGGAAGCGGAACCACGGTCGTTCCGGCAGGCGAGGCCGCTCCGCACGGCTCTCCGACCGCCGCGCCGACGGCACCGGCTACAGGCACGGATGGTGCCGCCGCCGCGAATGCTCCCGCCGCCGACCAGGCCCCGGAGGCGGCTGAAGCCGAAGCGGCGCCGGTCAGCGCGGACGCCGAAATCGCCTCTGCCGAGCACATGAAGCCCGATGCCCAGCCGTCCAAGGATACGGCCGCGGAAGGCAACGCTCCGACGGCGGGCGACCTGGGCAAGTACCTCGATCCGGCTGGCAACCCGACCTATCTGGCCGAAGCCGACAGCAAGGTCGACTGGTACACCTGGCGCGGCTACAAGAAGTACATGGCCAACTGCATGCAGTGCCATGGTCCCGACGGTATGGGCTCGTCCTTCGCGCCCAACCTGGCGGAGTCGCTGGAGACCCTGACCTATTACGATTATGCCGGCATCGTCGTCGGTGGTCAGCAGAACAAGTGGAGCTCCTCGGGCAATTCCATCATGCCGGCCTGGGGCGAGGATCCGAACGTGATGTGCTCGATGGACGCCATCTACATCTATCTGCGGGCCCGGGCCGACGGTGTCGTCGGGCGCGGCGAGCCGAAGCGGATTGCCAACAACAAGGAGGCCCAGGAGGAAGAGTACAGCTGCCTGGGATTTTAACAGATGACAGCAATGTCGATCTACGCTGCCGGCATCGCGAGCGTTCTGGCGCTCGCGATGCCATTTCAGGCGATGGCACAGGATCGCGAGTTCGGGGGCGAGATCGAACTCGTCGATCCGGACGTCCTGCGGGTGTGTGCCGATCCGAATAACATGCCCTTCTCGAACGAGGCCGAGCAGGGAATGGAGCAGGCGATTGCCGAGCTGCTGGCCGACAAGCTCGGCCGNCGAGTTCGGGGGCGAGATCGAACTCGTCGATCCGGACGTCCTGCGGGTGTGTGCCGATCCGAATAACATGCCCTTCTCGAACGAGGCCGAGCAGGGAATGGAGCAGGCGATTGCCGAGCTGCTGGCCGACAAGCTCGGCCGCGAATCGGTGTCCTACTCGTATTTCCCGCAGGCGACCGGCTTCGTGCGGATGACGCTGGGCTCCAATCTCTGCGATATCATCATCAGCTATCCGCAGGGTGACGAGCTCGTCCAGAACACCAACGCCTTTTATCGCACCTCCTATGCGCTGGTCTATCCGAAGGACGGGGCGCTTTCGGGTGTCACGACGATCTCGGACCCGAAGCTGAAGGACACGCGGATCGGCATCGTCGCCGGTACGCCGCCCGCCACCTACATGGCGCGCGCCGGTCTCATTGGCCGGGCCAAGCCTTATCGACTGATGATCGACACGCGGTCCGAAAACTCAGCCAAGGCGATGATCGACGATCTCGCCACGGGCGACATCGACGCGGCAGTTCTCTGGGGACCGATGGCCGGCTATTACGCCAAGCTCGCCGACAACGATTATGCCGTCGTGCCGTTGGTCGCCGAGGGGCGCGGGCCTGCCATGGCCTATCGCATCACCATGGGCGTGCGGGCCGCCGACCAGGAATGGAAGCGTACGCTCAACCGGGCGATCCGCGATAATCAGGACGAGATCAACGAGATCCTGCTGTCCTACGGCGTGCCCCTGCTCGACGAGCAGGACCAGCCGATCCTGTCGAAGAGCGGCAAGATGGCCCATGACCTGCCCCTGCCGCAGAACGCCATGCCGACCGACGGTTCGCCACCGGCGGATGCCGCCGCGACCCCCGGCGCAGCGCCCGCTCAGACGGCCACCGAGCCGAAGGGATGAGAAGCGCCGCTCGGCCTGGCTTGGCGGCAATCACGGCGCTGGCCTGGCTGATGCTGGCGCCCGCGACCCTTGTCGGGCCGGCCTTGGCGCAGGTTGGCCCGGCTCCGGCGCTGCAGGCCGGTGAGGCCGCCGCGGTGCCGGAGCCGGCCGATTATCGCACCGAGGACTATCGTGCGCCGGTTCCTGCGACTCTTGCCGGGGGCACGGTAATCGACACCGAGGAGGCCGAGCGCCTGCACGAGGCCGGCGTTGTCTTTGTCGACGTCCTGCCGCGCGCGCCCCGGCCGAAGAACCTGCCGGCGGGCACGCTGTGGCGGCCCAAGCCGCGCAACGACATCCCCGGCTCGCTGTGGCTCGTCGATACCGGTTATGGCGAGCTGCCACCGGCGATGGAGGCCTATCTCATGGATGGGCTGGAACGGGCGAGCGGCGGCGACAAGAGCCGCCCTTTGGTCATCTATTGCGACCGCGATTGCTGGATGAGCTACAACGCGGCCAAACGGGCGATCCGTGCCGGCTATTCGGCCGTGCACTGGTATCCCGACGGCGTCCAGGGCTGGTCGGAAGCCGGCAACGATCTGGCAGCCGCAGAGCCCGAGCCGCGGCCGGACGAATAGCGCGAGGGATGCGCGGCCGCCCCGGGGTGTCACCGCCGGGTCAGAAGCGCCGGCGTGTCCGGCGCATCAGGAGGGCGCCGGCCACGAGCACGGCCCCGATCGCGACCACCACGAACAGCACGAGCATCGCGACCGCTCCGAGAAGCGCCCCGAACGTGTCCCAGAAACCGATCTGGGCGATCAGGATGGCGATGAGGACGATCAGCAGGATCGGCATGGCAGGTCGGCTCCCTCTTCGGCTGCGCCGCAATGGTTCCTACGACTGCCCCGCGCGTGGCGACGGGTCAAGCCGCGGGCGCACGCCGCGCGATCATGCGCGCCGGAATCAGCGGTCGAGCATGCGCCCGCCCCTGGTCTCGATGGCGAAGCGGACGAGATCGGAGGTGCGTTCCACGCCGAGCTTTTCCTTGATCCGGGTCGAGGTGTTGGCGATCGTCTTGTAGGCGACGCCGAGCCCGTCGGCGATCTCTGTCAGGCTCTTGCCCTCGCCCAGCATGTGCAGGATCTGCAGTTCGCGGCGCGACAAATCCCGGGGGCCGTCGCCGCGGCCCTCGTGGCGGGCCATCAGGGCGGCCGTCTCGCTGTCCACATAGGGCTCGCCCTTCAGCGCCATCTCGATCGCCACGAGCAGTTCGTCCGAGGGCGCGGTCTTGGCGACATAGCCGAGCGCGCCCTCGCGGCGGGCCGAGGCGGCATAGACGATGTCGGAATACATGGAGAACACCACGATCCGCGCCTTCGGGTCGTCGGCGCGCAGGCGCCGCAGCACGTCAAGGCCGCTGCCGTTCTTCAGGTTGATGTCGAGGACGACGACGTCCGGACGCAGCCGGCGGAACTCGGCCAGCGCCTCGGACGGGGTCTCCGCCTCGCCGATCTCGCCGACATCCAACGCCTCGACCAGCCGCCTGACACCGTCCCGCACCACGGTGTGATCGTCGACGATCAGAATCTTCATCATGTCTCCTGCCTGTCGTCGCCATCGATATGGGGTCCGGTGCCGTCCGGCAACGGCACCCAGCCTTCCAGCCGGACCCCCGGTGGCAGCGGCACCTGCGTGATCTCGAGCCCGCCGCCGACCGCCGCCACCCGCTCGCGCATGCCGATGAGACCGAAGCCGCCGGCCGTGCCGCTGGCCGGCAGGCCGCCGCCATCGTCGACGACGCCGAATTCCAGCCGGCGGTTGCGCGCCGCCAGGCGAATCGCGATGCGACCGGGATGTCCGTGGCGCAGCGCATTGTGGACCGCCTCGCGCACCGCGCGAAGCACCAGCACCTCCGGTGTCCCGCCCCAGTCGCCGTCTGCCAGCTCCGTGGTGAAGGTGATGTCGGGATGGCGGCGGGAGAGGTCGGCGACAAGATCCTCGATCGAGGCCTTGAGGCCGAGGCCAGGCATCAGGCCGGGCCTGAGATCTGTGAGGATGCGGCGTACCTCCTGACGGGCGCGGTGGGCCGCAGACTTGATGTCCTCGGCCCGGGCGGCGATCGCCTCGCCGCCGTCGAGCCTGGTCGAAGCACGGCGGATGGTCGAGGCATCGACATCGATGGCAAAGAGTAGCGGTCCGATCTCGTCGTGCAGATCACGCGCCAGTTCGGCGCGCTCCTCGTCTTGGAGTAGCAGGAGCTGTTCGGACAGCCGACGGTTGCGGGCCGAGATCTCGTCCAGCCGCGCCGCCATGTCGTTGCAGCCCGCGGCCAGCGCCTGCATCTCCGGCGGGCCCGCGGCGGCGAGCCCGATGTCGTAGTCGCCGCCGCCGATCCGGGCGAAGGCCGCCTGGATGTCGGCCAGCGGCCGCAGGGCGCGGTCGGCGACGATCCAGATGGCGGCGAAGGCGACGAGCAGGAAGGCGACCAGGATGCCCAGGCTGGTCGCCATGTCGGTCCAACTGCTGGCCAGCTCGTTGCGCGGGTCGATGGAGACGACGGCGGCGGTCATCGGCAGGGCGCTGCCCGACAGCGGCATGATGATGGTGGAGGGCGGCGGCGCCAGGAGATCGACGAACCATTCCGGCAGGCCGCCATAGGCTTCGGCCGGCTGCGAGGCCGCGCGGACCGCCCCGGTGGAATCGATCAGCATCATCTGCACGTGCCGGTCGCCATTGAAGGCGCGCACGAAGCTGGCGAGTTCGCCTTGCGTGTCGCGCGAGGCCGGAAGCTCGGCGATCAGCTGGGCGACCCGGTTCGATGCGACGGTCCGTGCGGCGGTCAGCTCGGCCGCGATGTTGGAGGAGGCCTGCCGAAAGCCCAGCAGCCCGCCGATCACCAGGATGGCGAGGAAGGCGGCGGTCAGCGTGGCGGCGAGGCGGGCTTTCAGGGACAAGGCGGCCGATCGTTGCAGGGGCGGGGCGCGGCGGCGCGTGCCGTCTGCCGCGCCACCATCCCGTCAGTCAGAAGCGCGGGCGTGCCCGCGCGTCAAGGGCGCGCCCCGGAAGCGGCAACCTAGCCGCCAAGGTCGCAAGTGGTCTCCGGCCGGTCGACGCCGAGCGTGTCGAGTTCGGAGACCTGGTGCAGGAAGCCCTCCTGCGGCGAGGCCGAGACGACCGACGCCTCGGTGCCGAGCAGCACCGGCTGGCGCATCTGCCAGTTCCAGTCGCGGAAGGTCAGGCGCTGGCCCTTGAAGGCGGCGACGGCGAAGTCCGGGCTCTTGACGAAGGCCGCGATCGTCGCCGGATCGACCGACTGGGTCCGCGACGCCGCCTCGCCGATCACCCGCACCGCGGTCCAGGCCTGCATGTCCTTCGATTCCATGCGCCGGCCGGATGCGTCCTCGAAGCGGTTCTGGATCTGCGCGCCGCCCCATTGCTCGCTGGCCGGATGCCAGGACCCCGGCGTCAGGCCTGCCGTTCCGGCGACTGGCCGGGGAACCCAGGTTCGCCACGGCACATAGGTGCCGAAGACCTCGCTCTCGTCGGCGACGAGCAGCACGTCGTGATCCGGCAGATCCTGCAGGAAGACCGGGATCTGGCGCTGGACTAGGGCCTGGCCGGAATCGGTCGCCCGGGCGCCGCCCTTGTCGGCGAACAGCTTCTCGGCGACGATCTTGCCGCCGAACTTGGTGGCCGAGCGCTTGAGGGCTTCGGCGAATTTCTGGTCGTCGGGATGGCTGCCGGCCACCAGTGCCCAGTCGCGCCACTGCTTCCACATCAGATATTGCGCCAGGCCGTCGGTCAGCATGGCCCGCGACGGCGCGGTGTGGAGCATGTTGGGACGGCATCGCTCGCCGCGCAGATCGTCGTCCGTCGAGCCGGCATTGAGCACCATCGCATCGGTGGCAGCGGCCAGCTCGGCGACCTTCAGCGTGTCTTCGCCCGTCAGGTCGGTGACGATGTAGCGCACGCCGCTGTCCAGCATGGTCTGGGCCGGACCGGCGACGTCGTCGCCGGGCGTCAGCGTCACCACGTCCATGGTGAAGGTCTGGCCCATGAACGAGCCGGTCGTGTTGTTGTCGGCAACGGCGACCTCGGCCCCGGCCACGCCGATATCCTCGGGCGGGATGTCGAGGGCCGACAGGGCGAGGGTCGGCTCCCAGCTCCGCAGATAGCCGAGCTTGACGGTCTGTGCCGCCGCCGTCCCGGCTGCGGCGTCGGCCGGTGCGGGGGATTGTGCCGGGGCGGCCGGCTCCTGTGTGTATCCTGCGCCCGTGATCCAGAGCATCAGGGCCGCGGCCCCTGCCAGCGCGTGCGCGCTCGCCATCTTCACCATGATTGCCTCCCATTCCTGTCGGCGGGCTCGTGCCCCGCCTCCCGCCGGTTCGTGAAAATCGTTTGCTCCACCGGCTCAGGGCGTTAGTTCTGTTACCAGCGCGGTGGGCATCGCGTTCCACAAAGAAGCGAGAGTGTTCGTGCCACCATTGTTCCCCCAGGGCCATGAGCCAAGGCAAGGCAGAGTTTTTCCCGTTGTCGCCCTGTTCCTGGCGCTGACCATGCCCGCGGCTGCTGCCGACAAGACGGTCGCCATCTTCGACTTCGAGCTGATCGATTCCAGCCTCGAGGGCTCGATGATGGGCGAGAATGCCGGTGAGCAGGCACGGCTCCAGACCCTGGCGCCGGACCTGAGCGAGGCCATCGATTCAATGCCCGGCTACAGCGTCGTCGACATCGCGCCGGTCCGCGAACGGGCGAAGAAGCAGTATCTGCAGAGCTGCGGCAATTGCAGCCAGACCTTTGCCCGCGAGCTCGGGGCCGATATCGCGGTGACCGGAACGGTGCAGAAGGTCTCCAACCTGATCCTCAACATCAACGCCTATGCCTTCGACGCCAAGACGGGCGAGCCGATCGCCCGCGGCAGCGCCGACATCCGCTCCAATACCGATCAGAGCTGGCAGCGCGGCATCGACTATCTGTGGGACAACGTCCTGGAAAGGCAGTTCGAGGCGGCGCGTTGATCAAGCTTCTGGCGAGCGTCACGGGAGTCGCGGAGGCCGAGACGGTTCTCGCTGGCGGCGCCGATCTGGTCGATCTGAAGGATCCGGCCAGGGGCGCGCTCGGCGCCGTGACCCCGGACATCCTCGCCGCGACCATGGCGGCGGTGGCCGGCCGGCGACCGGTCTCGGCCGTTGCCGGCGACCTGCCGATGGTGCCAGCCGTGGTCCGCGAGGCCGTCGAAGCGCGCATCGATGCCGATTTCGTCAAGATCGGACTGTTTCCCGCCAGCCGCGACGCGCGGGTCGCGGTGATCGAGGCATTGCGGCCGCTGGCGGCCCGCACCGGCCTGATCGCCGTCTTCTTCGCCGACGGCGATCCCGATTTCGGCCTGCTGCCGGTGCTGGCCGAGGCGGGGTTCAGGGGGGCGATGATCGACACGCTGGGCAAGTCGAGCGGCCGGCTGATGGCGCATCTGTCGATGGCAGAGCTCGCCGACTTCGTGCATGCGGCGCGCGATCTCGGCCTGATGAGTGGTCTCGCCGGATCGCTGGAGCCGCCGGACGTGCCGCGCCTGGCCGTGTTGCGGCCGGACTATCTCGGCTTTCGCGGCGCGCTGACGGCGGGCGCCCGCGACGCGCCGGTCGATCTGGCCGCGGTCCGCACCATCCGGGCTCTGCTGGCCGCGGGGGACGAGGCAACCCCTGGCGCCGTGCCGGTGGCTGACCGCGGCGACCGCATCCTCGTGCGCAACTTCACCGTGCCGATGGAAATCGGGGTCTATGACCACGAGCGCGGGCGCACACAGAAGGTGCGGTTCTCGGTCGAGGCGGAGATCGAACCGCTGGTCGCCGACATCCGGTCGATGGCCGACATCTATTCCTACGACCTTATCCTCGACGCCATCCGCGCGCTGGCGGCCCGCGGCCATACCGATCTGGTCGAGACGCTGGCGGTGGACCTCGCCGAAACCGTGCTGGCCGATCGGCGCATCCGCGAAGTGACCGTCAGGGTCGAGAAGCTCGAACTTGGCCCCGAGGCGGTGGGCATCGAGCTGACCCGGCGACGGGCGCCGGCGGCCGGCTGAGCGACGGCACCGGCCTGTATCGGCATCGATTTCGCAAGTGCCCGACGCGGAGACGCGATACGTCAGAGCGGCGTGCGGGCGCTCTTTCGGGCGCGGGCGCGCTCCGGCATCCGGCAACAAATCGACCCGGCCGGGTGGCACCACGGGGCATGTCGTGACACGGTGCCCGGGATGAATGGCTGACGGCGAATGGGGCAGGTTCTTGGACAACATCCTGGTCGTGAAGTTCGGAGGCAGCTATGCGACCACGCCCGATCTGCTGCGCTGGCTGAAGGCGATCGAGGATTCCAGCCTGCCGGTGGTGATCGTGCCGGGCGGCGGACCGTTCGCCGAGGCCGTGCGGCGCTATCAGCCGCGCATCGGCTTCAACGACGCAACCGCCCACGAGATGGCGATGCTGGCCATGGAGCAGTTCGGCCTGGCGCTGGTCGGCCTCGGCAGCCGGCTGGTGCGGGCCAGCGACGATGCCGGCATCACGGCGGCACTGGCCCGCGGCGACATCCCGGTCTGGATGCCCCGGCCCATGGCGCTGGCAGCACCGGAGATCGCCCAGGACTGGAGCGTCACCTCCGACAGTCTCGCCGCCTGGCTCGCCGGGCACATTCCGGGCGCGCGGCTCTGCCTGATCAAGCAGATCGACCTGCCGGACGATTCCACCCTCGCGGCGCTGGCCGGCGCCGAGATCGTCGACGAGGCCTTCGCGAAGGTGCTGTCGGAGGCGACCGAGCTCTTTGTCGCAGGTCCCGCCGACCTGCCGGCGGCCGGCATCATGCTGAGCGAGGGGACACCGCCGGGGCGCCGGATCGGGCGTGCCCCGTCGCCTGCGCCCGACGCTGCGGCGTCCGGCTGAGCCCGGCCTTCATGTCCGATCCGTCTGCGGCGATGCCGGAACCTTGCGCCGGGCACTTTCCATTCGCGCGGCAATGGCCGACATAGCCGGTCATGGCGATGGAAACCCTGCTCTTTCTGACCGGCCACCTGGCGCGCCCCCGGCTCGAACGCGTGCTGACCGGTCTCGGCGAGACCGACTTCGACTGGGCGATCGCCGATATCGGCGTGAAGGTCGCGGCACTCGCCACCGGCGACATCATCGAGCGGCGCCTCGAGCGGCCGGTGACGGCCGACCGCGTCATCCTGCCGGGCCGCTGCCGGGCCGATCTCGACAGGCTGTCGGAGAGCTTCGGCGTCCCGTTCGTGCGCGGGCCGGACGAACTGGCGGACCTGCCGGCCTTTCTCGGCCGCAAGGGCCTGCCGCCGGACCTGTCGCGGCACGACATGCGGATCTTCGCCGAGATCGTCGACGCATCGGCGCTGGCGGTCGAGGACATCCTCTCCAGGGCCGATGCCATGCGTGCGGCCGGCGCCGACGTCATCGACCTCGGCTGCTTGCCGGACACGCCCTTCGACCATCTGGAAGCCGCCATCGGCGCACTGAAGGCGGGCGGCCATCGGGTGAGCGTGGATTCCGCCAATCCCGACGAGCTGGCCCGTGGCACGCGCGCCGGCGCCGACTTCCTGCTGAGCCTGACCGAGGAAACCCTCGACATCGCCCGGGAAGGCGATGCCGTGCCGATCCTGGTGCCGGCGCGGCCGCATGATTTCGCTTCGCTGGAGCGGGCGATCGCGCGTGCCGGCGACATGGGGATCGCCTTCATCGCCGATCCGATCCTCGACCCGATCCATTTCGGCTTCGCCGCCTCGCTGGTGCGTTATCACCGGCTGCGCGAGGCCTGGCCGGACGTCGACATCCTGATGGGCACCGGCAATCTCACCGAGCTCACCGACGCCGACACCTCCGGCATCACGGCGACGCTGCTCGGCGTCTGCTCGGAACTGGCGATCCGCAATCTCCTGGTCGTGCATGTCAGCCCGCATACTCGCCGCACGGTGGAGGAGCACGATGCGGCGCGCCGGATGCTGTTTGCCGCCCGCGCCGACGGCGCCCTGCCGCGCGGCTATTCCGATGCGCTGCTGCAGGTGCACGACGTGAAGCCCCATGCCGCGACCCCCGAGGAACTGGCCGAGCAGGCGGCGACCATCCGCGACCGCAACTACCGCATCGAGACCGCCGCCGACGGCGTCCATCTCTACAATCGCGACGGCCATGCGGTTCACACCGACGCCTTCGAGTTCTTTCCCGAGATCGCGGTCGCGGGCGATACCGGCCACGCCTTCTATCTGGGCGCCGAACTGCAGAAGGCGGAGATCGCCTGGCGGCTCGGCAAGCGCTATGCGCAGGACACCCCGCTCGACTTCGGCGTGGCCGCGCCGCGGCGCGAGGAGGACCGCACCCGGCTGGAGGCGGCCGGCCATACCCTGAAGGCGAAGAAGCAGCCATCGTCCGGCTGACGGGCCGCACCCCAGACATATCCGCGAGAGACCGACCCATGCCCTATATCCGCGAGACGATCCTGACCACGGCCTCGGCCGACGGCGTGGTGCACATCGCGCCGCTCGGCATCATCCAGGATGGCGAGGACTGGGTGATCGCACCGTTCCGGCCGTCGACGACGCTGGCCAACATCGAGGCGACCGGCGTCGCCGTGGTCAACTACACCGACGAGGCGAAGATCTTCGCCGGCTGCCTCACCGGCCGGCGGGACTGGCCGGTGAGGCCGGTGGAGGGGTGCCCCGTGCCACGGCTGGAAGCGGCCCTGTCCCACGACGTCCTTCAAGTGGTGTCGGTGACCGGGGACGCGACCCGTCCGCGCTTTCGCTGCCGGGTGGCCGCCTCGGGCCAGCACCGTCCGTACCAGGGCATGAACCGCGCCAAGGCGGCGGTGCTGGAGGCCGCGATCCTTGTCAGCCGCCTGAAGATGCTGCCGGCCGAGAAGATCGAGAACGAGATCGCCTATCTGAAGATCGCCATCGACAAGACCGCCGGTCCCGACGAGGAGCAGGCCTGGTACTGGCTTCTGGAGAAGGTCATCGACCATCTGGCCGAAATCGAGCCGGACGCCCCAACCCCATAGCTCTCGTCCCGGCGTTGAACAGACTGTCGCAACGTCGAACCAATGCCCCCTTCGCGTCGTTGCTCCTTCAGTTTCGAACAATTCCAACCTGCGGCGGTTTCGATCGCGCGGGAGGGGACGAAGTGAAGGGGACACACATTGATCAATCTGACCATCAACGGAAGCGAGCACCAGCTCGAGGCCGACGTGCGCACGTCGTTGCTCGACGCCCTGCGCGACCATCTGGCCATGACCGGCACCAAGAAGGGCTGCGACCATGGCCAGTGCGGCGCCTGCACCGTGCTCGTCAACGGCCGGCGCATCAATTCCTGCCTGACGCTCGCCGTCATGCACGAGGGTGACGAGATCACCACAATCGAGGGGATCGGCGAGCCCGGCAATCTCGATCCGATGCAGGAAAGCTTCCTGCATCACGACGGCTATCAGTGCGGCTATTGCACGCCCGGCCAGATCGTGTCCGCCACGGGCATGCTGGGCGAGGTCAAGGACGGCTGGCCGAGCCATGTGAGCGAGACGCTGGATGGCGAGGTCGACCTGAGCGACGCCGAAATCTCCGAGCGCATGAGCGGCAATCTGTGCCGCTGCGCCGCCTATCCGAACATCGTCGACGCCATCCGCACCGCCAGCACCAAGAACCGTTCGGGAGGTCCGGCATGAAACCCTTCGAATATTCGCGCGTCGCCGAGGTTGCCGAGGCCGGCCAGTTGGCCGGCCGGTTCATTGCCGGCGGTACCAATCTCCTCGACCTGATGAAGCTGGAAGTCGAGACGCCGGAGCGGCTGGTCGACATCACCCGGCTGCCGTTGAAGGACATCGAGACGACCGAGGATGGCGGCCTGCGCATCGGGGCGCTGGTGACCAATTCCGACCTGGCCGCCGATGCGCGCATCCGGCGCGACTATCCGGTGCTGGCGCGGGCTCTGCTGGCCGGCGCTTCCGGGCAGCTTCGCAACAAGGCCTCCACCGGCGGCAACTTGCTGCAGCGCACCCGCTGCTATTACTTCTATGACACCACCGCGCCCTGCAACAAGCGCGAGCCGGGGTCGGGCTGCGGCGCGATCGGCGGCTTCAACCGCATCCACGCCATTCTCGGCGCCAGCGACAAGTGCATCGCCACCCATCCCTCGGACATGGCCGTCGCCCTGCGCGCCATCGACGCCGTCGTCGAGACGGTGCTGCCGGACGGTTCGACCCGCGAGCTTGATCTGGACGGGCTCTACCGCCTGCCGGGCGACACGCCCGAGATCGAGACCAATCTGGAGCCCGGCGAACTGATCACCGCCGTGCGCCTGCCCCGGCTTCCCGCCGCCGTTCACGTCTACCGCAAGGTGCGCGATCGTGCGTCCTATGCCTTCGCGCTGGTCTCCGTGGCGGCCGTGGTGACGGTCGAGGACGGCACGATCTCCGCCGCGCGCCTGGCCTTCGGCGGGCTCGCCCACAGGCCGTGGCGCGACGAGGCCGTCGAGGCCGCGCTGATCGGCCAGACGCCGTCCCGGGACCTGTTCGCCAAGGCTGCCGACATCCTCCTGAAGGATGCCAGGGGGCAGGGCGGCAACGACTTCAAGATTCCGCTGGCGCGCCGCACGCTGTCTGCCGTGCTCGCCGAAGCGACGAAGGGAGACGCGTGATGAACACCCATGTCATGGACAAGGAGATCGGCGAGACGCGGCTCGACCGCGAGATGCAGGGCATCATCGGCAAGCCCGTCGATCGCTACGAGGGGCCGCTGAAGGTTTCCGGCCGCGCGACCTATGCCTACGAATATCTGGCTGACGATAAGGACGTCGCCTACGGCTTCATGGTCACCGCCGGGATCGGCAAGGGCCGGATCGTCAAGGTGGACGGCGCCAGGGCGATGTCGGCGCCGGGCGTCCTGGCGGTCGTCGACGGCGACAGGATCCTGCGGGCGTCGTCGCTGCCCATGGCACCGGCCGCCCAGACCATCGACGGCCAGGTCTTCCACTACGGCCAGCCGGTCGCCGTGGTCGTTGCCACGAGCTTCGAGGCGGCACGCCATGCCGCCGGGCTGGTGGATGTGGAGTACGAACCGGCCGCCAAGGGCCGCTATTCGCTCGCCGAGGTCAAGGACCAGGGCCGGGCGTCGGAAGAGGGCGTGATGCCCGCCGACACCGAGCGCGGCGATTTCGAGACAGCCTTCGGCGAAGCCGAGGTCCGGTTCGATGCGACTTACACGACCCCCAGCCATCACTCCGCGGCCATGGAGCCCCACGCCAGCGTCGCCAGGTGGGAGGGAGACAAGCTGACCGTCTGGTCCTCCTGCCAGCTGCTGGAGACCAACGTCCAGCAGATCGCCAATGGCGTCGGCGTGCCGGTCGAGAACGTGCGCCTGCTCAGCCCCTATATCGGCGGTGGGTTCGGCTCCAAGCTGGGCATCGGCCCGGACGCGGTTCTGGCTGCGCTCGCGGCGCGCGCCGCGGGCCGTCCGGTGAAGCTGGCACTCAGCCGGCCGCATGTCTTCCAGACGACGTCGCGGCGGTCCGAGACGATCCAGCGCATCCGGCTGGGCACCACCAGGGACGGGCACATTACCGCCTTCGCCCACGAGACCTTCGCGGCGAATTCGCCGGGCAACGGCTTCTTCGAGCCGGCCGGCGTGTCGAGCGTGTTTTTGTATGCCGGCAAGGACCGCAGGGTGACCCATCGCCTGTCGGAGACCGACGTGCTGATGACAGCGGCCGTGCGGGCGCCCGGCGAGGCGGTCGGCATGCTGGCGCTGGAAAATGCCATGGACGAGATGGCCGAGAAGCTCGGCCTCGACCCGGTCGAGTTCCGCAAGCTGAACGAGCCGGAGGTCGCCCCGCAGGACGACCTGCCCTATTCCTCGCGCAAGCTGCTGGAATGCTACGAGGAGGGCGCCCGCCGCTTCGGCTGGGACAAGCGCGACGCCACGCCCGGCACGAAGCGGGATGGCGAATGGCTGATCGGCTACGGCATGGCCGCCGCATCGCGCGCCAACTCGCTGATGAAGTCCTCGGCCGAGGTCGAGATGACGCCCGAGGGCCGGGCCGTGGTGCGCACGGCCATGACCGACATCGGCACCGGCACCTACACGATCCTGCAGCAGATCGCCGGCGAGATGCTCGGCCTGCCGCTGGACCGGGTCGACGTGGAACTGGGCGACACGACGCTGCCTTCGTCGTCCGGTTCGGGTGGCTCCTGGGGCGCCAACAGCGCCGGCTCGTCGGTCTACGTGGCCTGCGAGGCGCTGATCGCGGAGATCGCCAGCCGCCTCGGCGTGGATGCCGACGGCCTGACCCTGAAGGACGGGCACGCCATCGCCAACAACCGCCAGGTGGCGTTTGCCGAAATCCTCGCCGGTGCGAGCCTGTCGAAGATCGGTACGATCGAGCCGGGCGAGACCTCGGAGAAGTTCAACCAGGCGAGCTACGGCGCGCATTTCTGCGAGGTTGCCGTCAACGCCGTCACCGGCGAGACCCGCGTGCGCCGGCTGATGACCGTGGCGGCGGCCGGACGGATTCTCAACGAGAAGACGGCCACGTCCCAGTGCTACGGCGGTCAGGTCTGGGGCATCGGCTCGGCGCTGACCGAGGAACTGGTCATCGACGAGCGGACCGGGCTTCTGGTCAATCACGATCTCGCCGAGTACCACCTGCCGGTGAATGCCGACGTGCCGCAGTTGGAGGTCGTCCTCCTGCCGGAGCGCGATCCCCATGCCAGCCCGCTGGCCGGCAAGGGCATCGGCGAACTGGCACTGGCCGGGGTCGGGGCGGCAGTGACCAACGCCATCTACAACGCCTGCGGCGCCCGCGTCCGCGATTATCCCATGACGCTGGACAAGGTCCTGGCGGGCATGTCGCCGGAGATCGCCGACGCTGCCTGAGCGATCGACGACAGGCGTGAGATGACGACGGGCGGGACCAGACAGCCGGTGCCGCCCGTTTTCGTGCGCCGTGCATGGTACCGGACGCCCTGATCCGACCCTGCCCCAGCGGGCGGTATCAGGCGCGCTGGCCGGCCAGAAGCGCGAGGGCCGCAGCAGGGGCGGCGCGGCAGACCGCGTCGCGCATGTCGCCGGGGCAGTCGAACAGGTCGGAGAAATCGACGACGCCCCGATCGAGCCGGGCAGCCAGCCGGCGCAACACGGGCCGGCCTGCGCCGGCGACGACCACCGGGGCGTCGTCCGATACATCCTCGCGCGACAGGACCTGCAGTGCGGCGTCGTGGATGTGACGGATCTGCGCCTCGGCAAAGGCGTGTGCCAGCCATTCCCAGGCACCGTCGCCCGCATCCGCAGCGTCCATGCCGACCATCCGGGCCAGCCGGCGACGGGACGCTTCCAGCGTCTTCTCGTGCCCGTCGGCAGCGGGGTGGAGATCGTCGGCCTCGTCGAGAATGCCGATGATCCGCTGCACGTCGGCCATGCTGGCGAAGAACTCGTTCATCACCGGGATCGAGCGTCCGGCGAAGGGGACGCGCTTTTCGACCGCCATCAGCGCCGTGCGGGTGTAGCCCTGATAGACTAGTTCGCCCTCGACCAGGCGCGCACGGTCGGTGAAGCCGTGGGCCTTCACCTCGCCACCGGCGAGCGGCAGGATGTCGGTCGTCGTCGAGCCCATGTCGAGAAACAGCGCTTCCTCGATATGGGAGGTGGCCAGCGCCGCGCTCGCATGCCAGTTGGCCGAGGCGACGGAGTCGGCCTGGCCGCTCGCGTCGCCCGGAGCCAGGAAGCCGGCGCGTCCGGCGTAGATCAGGACGTCGCCCGACAGCCGCTCGCAGAAGAGCCGCGTCAGCTGCGCGACGCCGTCGCGGCGCGATTTGAAGATGTCGGAGAGCTCACCGGTCATGGTGATGGCGTGCCGGTCGACCTCGGGCATGTCCGCCATTATGGCCGTCAGCGCGTTGTCCAGATGCGCCAGGCCGAGCCAGATCGGGCTCGGCTCCTGCCAGACCTTGAGGATCCGCTCCCCGTCCGCCAGCACCGCCTTCAGATGCGCGCCGCCGACGTCCCAACCCAGCGTTCTCGTCATGCCATGTCCGCTCGTTTCTGATACGGGGCATGCTATAGCACCGAACAGCGCGGCGGCGCGAGCCGAAGGCCATCATGCAGATCATCCCCGTACTCGACATCAAGGGCGGGCGCGTCGTGCGCGGCGTCATGGGCGATCGAGCCAACTACCGGCCGATCGAGACGCCGCTGGCCGAGGGCGCGGCGCCGGTAGACGTGGCGCGCGGGCTGATGACGCTCGGCGACTTCCGACGCTTCTACATCGCCGATCTCGATGCCATCGAGGGAGGGCCGGCCAATGACGCGGCCATCGCCGAACTGGGCGCGGCGTTTCCCCAGACCGAATTCTGGATCGATGCGGGCGTGCGCACGAGCGCCGATGCCGCGCGGATAATGACCGCGCCCCGCCATGTGGCGGCAATCGGCTCGGAATCGATCGTTGATGCGGGTGTCGCCCGCGACCTTGCCGGCGAGGCGCGCGTGGTGCTGTCGCTCGACTTCCGGGGCGACAGCTTCCTGGGGCCTGCAGAGATCCTCAACGATGCAGCCCTGTGGCCGCAGCAGGTGATCGTCATGACGCTGGCGCGGGTCGGCAGCGGCGCCGGGCCGGATCTCGAAAGGCTGAACGCGATCGTGGCGCGAGCTTCGGGGCGGGCGGTGTTTGCCGCGGGCGGGGTGCGCGACGCTACCGACGTTGCGGCGCTGGCGAAGGCCGGGATCGCCGGTGCGCTGGTCTCGACCGCCCTGCATGACGGCCGGCTGGCCCCGGCGGACCTGCAGCGCTTCGCCTGAGCATCCGAACGGGGAAACCGGCGAACGAACTTCCGGACACCGCACCCAAGGCTGCAGGGCGCTCCGTGCCAAGCCCATGAAAAAGGGGCCGCGCGGGCCCCCTTTCCTGACTGTCGTTCCCGTGGGAACTGGCTTCCTACTGGAAACCGAACTTGGCGGCCAATCGCCGGAGGAGGCCGGCGGGCATCGCCGGCTTGTCGTCTCCCCCGGGATGGTTCCTTGTCTAAGCGCCGGCGAACGGGTGAGCCGCCGAGCCTTTCTTGGAGACGACTTCCGCGGCGGTCGGCGTGCCCTTGATGGCGCGCTCGATGGATTCCATCGTCGCCTGGTAGTTGTAGTCGCGGATCTTGGCGTCGTCCTCGGCTTCCCAGTGGATGAAGACACCGACGCAGATGAACAGGTCGTCGGCTTCGGCAGCCGGGATGATGCCCTTCTCGACGGAATCGGCCACGGCGCGCGCGACGGCGGTCTGGGCCGGTCCGAACATCTGGACGGCCTGCTTGGCGCCCTTGATGGTGACCTTGTTGAACATCACCGTGTTCGGCTTGCAGGGCAGGTTCGGCGCAACTACGGCGAGCAGCGTCGTGAAGCCGTCCTTGTTGTTGGTCAGCGAGTTACAGAATGCCGACTCGGCGGCAGAACCGCGGGGCCCGATGATCAGGTCGATATGGGCGACTTCGTTGCCTTCGCCGACGAGCGATTCGCCGACCATAACCTTGTTGATGGTTGCCATGAGCAATTCCTCCAAATGTGCCAACCCGGCGCGGCTTGCGGCCGGCCCGGCCTAAGAACTTCCGATCCCGAGAGGGGTATTCCAGCAACGCCCTCCGCAAGCGCGCGACCGCTTTCCCTCCCGGTCGCCGGACGGTCTGCCGCCCGGCTTACGTCTATCCTTGTTAGCGGCGTCCCCCATGGGACCGGTTAGCCAGATAGCCAAAGTGTCACATGGACCCTTACGTCGGACAGTCAATCACTCCCGCTGCGCTTCCGCAAGGTTCCGGGCGAAAAGGCTGGCGACGGTCAGATCCGCCGATGTGCCGGGATTGCGGCCCTTGTGCTTCAGTTCGGCGTCGAGGCGGAGCGCCATTGCGAGGCGTTCGTCCCGGTCCGGCGTGCGGGACAGATCGTCGGCGAGAGCCGCCATGCGCCGGCGGACCGATTCGGCCTCGGCCAGTCCGAATTTGCGCTGGATGTGGCTGTCGGGGAAGGCCACGGCGAAGGCGAGATAGGCGGCGAGCGCAGCGCCCGTCTCCGGGTCGTCCTGGCCGGCCGCCTGCGCGGCCGCAATTGCCGGCAGGCCGATCTCGAAGATCTCCCGGAAGCCGCCGGCATATTGCCGGGCGACGAGGTCCCGATCGGCGGCAAGGCACATGGCCGCCACGAGGCCGATGGTGGGCGGCGAGCGCACGTCGTGCTCGCCTGCCTCGCCGAGCCCGCCCGGCGTCGCCAGGGCGATGGCGGCGAAGGCGTCGCGCGTATCCTGCTGGTCGAGCGTCGCAAGCACCGCGGTGACCGCCTGGCGCAGGCTGCGACCCGAAGCCGGACGCTCGGCCGCGGCGGCCAGCGGCGCGCAGAGGAGGACGATGCCGAGATTGGCGTTCAGGCCGACCGCATCCCAGCTGGCGCGGGTCGCCGCGAGGATGCGGGCACCGACACGCAGATCGGGTCGCGCAATCCAGGGTGCCGTGGCAGCCGCCGCTGCCTCGAAGGTGTCGGCGGTCATGCCATGGCCACCGGCATGGCGATGGACATTGCCGGGCTTGGCCGCGTCCAGTTCGGCCCGGCAGGCGGCGAGAAATGCCGCCGCGACCGCGTCCGGTGACAGGCTCATACGGCGCGGGGCAGGGGCTGCGCCGGCGCGGACCGGCGGTGGGCCTCGGCCAGCGCCACCACGTCCCGCGCGCGGATCGCGGCGATGTCGCTGCCGGTGGCGCGATGCAGACCGGTCCAGGCGGGCATGGAATTGACCTCGATGATCGCGGCGCGGCCGGTCTCGTCGCGCAGCAGGTCGACCCCGCAGAAATCACCGCCGACGGCGGCGGTGGCGGCGATCGCAAGCTCCTCCATCTCGCGATCGGCGGGCATGGCGACGGCGTTGGCGCCCTGCTTGACGTTGGTGATCCAGCTGGCCGCCTCGCGCCGCATCGAGGCGACGGCGCGGCCAGCCGACACAAGCACCCGCACGTCGCTCCAGCGTCCGCCGGTCTCGACCCCGGCATAGCGCTGGAGATAGTAGACGCCGCCCGCGATTTCGGCCGGCGGCGGCAGATCGGCAGCGGTGCGCAGCAGTTTCAGCCCCTTTCCCTGCGCCCCGAACAGCGGCTTCAGCACCATCGGGCCGGGCTCGGCGGCCAGGATGCGCTCGGCCTCGGCCCGGCTTTCCACAGCGTGGCTGCGCGGGCTCGGCAGTCCGGCCCGGTGCAGGAGGAAGCTGGTCATCGACTTGTCGGTGCAGTTCTCGACGGAACGCGGGCTGTTGGAGACCGGCACGCCGCTGCGCGAGAGGGCGTGGAGAACGCCGAGCCGCCGCGTCACCTGCTCGAAGCTGCCGGCGTCCATGGTGCGCAGGCAGACGGCGTCCGGAAGATCTTCGCCCCATTGCGGAAGGCGCAGGCCGCTCGCCGAGCCCGTGTCGAAGCCGATTTCCGACAGGCCCGCCAGCACCACGTCGGCGCCCAGCGCGCCGAAGGCCGCGACCAGGTCGCGGGCATGCCGGTCCCGGTTGGCCGAGACCAGCAGGATGCGCAGCGCGCCAGGGGCAGTCGGCTCAGCCAAAGGAGGCGTCGACGAGCTTCGGATCGACCGCGCCGCCGCGGAAGGTCTCGCCGGTTTCGAGTGCGACCACAGCCACTTCCGCGGGCGAGAACAGCATCGGGTCGATCTTGTAGAAATCGCCCTCGTAGCGGCGGAAGATCTCGGCAAAGGGCGTGCCGTAATCGTTCGCCGTCGAGCTTGGCAGCTTTTCGGCCAGCTCCCTGGCGTCGGACGCCGGTCCGGTGACGTGCAGCTGGATGCGCCCGCCATAGATGACGGCGTCGTTGGTGCGGCCCATGGCGGTGATGAAGTCGGGATGCGGCGGGCTGAGCGGCGCGGTGCCGCTGCCCTCGACGATGCGCGACAGGTCGAATTTCAGCTCGTGCGCCTTGTGCAGCGCTACCTCGACGACGCGGCCGACGATCTGCACCGAACCGGCCAGGCTCTGGGTCGGGGCGTAGATGATGGTCAGCGCCTCTGGCGCGACACGGCAGTCCGCGGCGATCTGCCGGACGAGCTCCTCGGGCGGCGGGCTGCCGGATTCCAGCACCAGTGCGGCCGTGTCGCTCTCGTCGGCATAGGCGATGTCGGAAAACAGCGTCTCCTTGCCGGCAAGTGCCCGGGCGGGGCCCGAACCCATGGCGAAATAGGCCGAATCGCCTTCGCCGCTGGTCAGCTGCCAGCCGGCATACTGGCTGCCGAGGCAGGCGACGACCGGCTGCCAGGACCGTGTCGTCAGGGTGAACGGCCAGCGGGGCAGATAGGGCGACGAGCCCAGCGTCACCTGCCCGAGCCCGCCGAGGCAGATCTCGGTGATCAGCCGGCCGGCCTCCAGGCTGCCGGTCACGCCGGCGCCGGCGTCGATCAGCGTTTCGCCGGCCGGCCCGGTGGATAGGCCGACCCGCAGCTCCGCCGCGCGCGATGTCAGGGTCTCGATCAGCGGAAGTACACCTCCGTTGACCGACAGCTTCGATACATGGCTCATGCGGCCATCCTCCCGGCTAGTTCATGCAATTCATCCACGCGGGCGTGGAACAGGGATTCGGCCGCAGCCGCATCGGCCGCCTCCGCCACGATGGTGCAGAGCGGCTGGCCGGCGCCGAAGGTCGCGGGTGGCCGTGTCCGGTCGCAGGTCCATTCCGGCCAGACGAAGCCGGACGGCAGATGCACCGGTCCGTCGGTCCACGCAAGGCCCGCAGCCCGAACGGTGGGGACGGGTGGGACGCCGTCCGGCAGTCTGCCCCGGCAGGCATTCAGATGCAGGGCCAGGAGCGGCGCCTCGTCCCGGTCGTAGATGTCGACGGTCGCGCCGAAGCGCGCGTTGATTTCCAGAAGCACCGGCCCCTGCGGCGACACGACGAAATCGGCGCTGGCGAGGCCGGTGAGCGGCACCTCCCTTGCCAGTCGCTCCACGGCCGCGACCATTGCCGGGCCGGCGTCGCCCGGCGGCTCCAACGGCCCCACCGCGCCGCCATAGCGGAACGGCTCGTCGGCGGAAGGTGCCGCCCATTGCCGGGTGAAGCCCAGCATCGCGATGCGCCCTTCGGCTGCCAGAAAGGCCGCGGACCATTTTTCGCCCGTCACGATCCGCTGGACGTAGCGGTCGGCGCCGGGCGCGGCGTCGGTCGCCGGCTGCACATGGCTGCCGCCGGCGCCGCCGATCTTCTTCGACAGCCAGCCGGAGGGATCACCGACGCGCTCGCGCCGGATCTCTGGATGGTCGATGCCGGCTCTGGCGCAGAGCGCGGCGAAGCCTTCCGGGTCCTTCAGCAGGCGTATGATGGCGGCGTCGGTGCCGAGAATCGGCCAGCGTGCGCCGATCCGGTCCAGCAGCTCGGTGCGATCCTCGAAGCCCGCTCCCTGGACGAAGCCGATGGGCGAATGCCCCTCGGCCATGCGCTCGAGGAGCGTGAGCAGTTCCTCGCCATCGAAGCCATCCGGATAGTCGCCATGCAGCACCTCGGCGACCAGCGCCGACTGCTCGAGATCAAGATCGCCGAAGAAGTCGACCGCCAGCGCGCCGATGCCGGAGCGGCGGGCGCTCTCGGCGATCTGGCGCGCCGAGAAGGCGGCGCAGAGGAGGGTGGGACCCGTCACCGGTTCAGCTTGCCAGGGTGCGGGCCAGCGCGAAGGCATCGCGGAAGTCCAGCACCTGCGGCTCGTCCGCCTCGATCATGCGCTGCAGGAGACCGTATTCGGTTTTCGACTTCATCGGCCCGACGGCAAGGGCACCGATGCCGAAGGCACTGGTGCCCTCGATCGCCTCCTCGTCATCCATCACGTCGATGCCTTCGATGCCCAGTGGCGGCACCGCATTGGCGTCGGCGGCCACGAGGAGCTTCGACGCGCCCTGGATCTGGTCCTTGCCGAGCACCTGGATACCCGCCCTGGCGGCGGCGACGATGACATGGACGTCCTCGATGAGGGCGGTCTTTTTCTCGTCGCTGGACCCGTCGACCGGCTCGACTTCGATGCCGAACCGGGCCTCCATCTCCTTGGCGCGCTTGGAGATCCGCTCGATGCCGTCATGGCCGACGACCTTGACCCTGGCGCCTTCGAGCGCGGCGATCACGGCGGCGCAATAGCCGACGACGCCGGTGGCGCCGAAGACGGCGATGGTGACGTCCTTCAGCGCTTTCTGGTGCCGGTTCTTCAGGGTGCGCTCGATGCAGGCGACCATCGCCGCGGCCGTGGTGTACGATCCGGACGGGTCGGCCATGATGTTGCAGCCGAACGGCGGCACGAGGGCCTTCTTCGTCGCTTCGATCATGTCGAGGGCGAGCACCGCGTCGTTGCCGCCGAAGAACACGGCGGACCGCACGCCGCGGTCCGGGGGACGCGAGAAGATCACGTCCTGCACGAGTTCGGTGACCTCCTCCATCGCGACGCCGGCATAGGGCAGGACCGCATCGTAGCCGGCGTCGAGCGCCATGTTCAGGTCGAACGGGCTGACGTGTTTCTGCGGCGTGAGCATGTGCAGGATGTTCTTGTGGGCCATGGGAAGTCTCCGGTCTGGATGTGCGTGCGCCGAGCCGGACGGCCGCGGCGGTGCCAGGGCTTGTCGAGCAAGCCTCTAGCCGGTGCCCGTCAGGCGGAGCCCGCGTCGTTCGACGCTGGCGCCGTGATTGCGACCCGCAATGATGCGGATGTCGAGGCCCGTGGCGGCCTCGCCGATCGCCGCGACGAGCTGCTCGGCCTCCCGTGCGGAGGGAGCGAATGCAAAGCCGGTCGGGCCCCAGGAACTCTGGCCGATCCCGTGGGCGCCGGCGGCCGCCAGCGCCTCGCAGGCACGGGATACCGCCGGGCTGGTGAAGACGCCGCCCTGGGCCGGTGCGAAATGCCGGCCGACCATCTGCTGGATGGCCCCGATCGCAGCGCCGAAGCCGGCAATGTCCGTCTCGGCCAGCGACGGCAGCGCCTGCATCAGCACCAGCCGGCAGATTTCCCCGACCTGTGCCTCGGGAAAGGCCGGCAGCGTGGCGAAGGCAGCGACCTCGTCGACGCCGTGAAACCCCTCGTCTCCCGGGTCGAGCACGAGGATGACGCGCCAGTCCTCGGGGAAGGGCAGTCGGGCGATCAACGGTGGCGGGAGGCCGCCGTTCCCCTTGCCGCCGTCAACGGCGACGCCGCCGGCGGTCACGAAGGCAGCGCCAAGGCCCGAGCGGTTGCCCCGTCCGAGCCGCGCGGCATCGCCGGCAATGTCGGCCGGTCGCGCTTCCAGCGTGCGCAGGGCGAGCGCCACGGCAAGCGCCAGCTGGGTGCCCGAACCGAGGCCCGCATGGGCCGGGATGGCTTCCTGGATCGTCAGCTCGTGCCGGGCGCCCAGATCGAGACGTCGCCGCATGTCGCGAAGGTAGCCCGCCGCGCGCTCGGCTTCCGGACCGGCGACCAGATCTTGCCGGGCCCGCCGGATCGTGAGCTGGGTCGCGGGCTCCTCCAGCGCCAGGCCGATTCCGCCGAACCGGCGACCGGACTGGCCGCCAGGATCGAGAAATCCCAGATGCAGGCGGGCGGGCGCCGAGACGCTGACGACGTCGTCTGTCACTTTGTCCCCTGAATTTACGTGCCCGCACCCTATTATTGCGGCGAACGCCGATGGGGCAAGCGCAGAAGGAGAAATCCATGGCAGCCAGAACCTATTCCGACGCCGAGGTGACGACGCGCCTGGAAGCGGAACTGCCGACATGGCGGCTCGAGGACGGCTGGATCCGCCGCACCTACAAGACTGCGGGCTGGAAGGGCACGCTGATGGTGATCAACGCCGTTGGCCATCTGGCAGAGGCGGCCTTCCACCATCCCGACATCACCGCGTCCTACGCCTGGGTCGAGGTGCGGCTGATGAACCACGCCGCCAAGGGCATCACCGATTCGGACTTCGCCCTCGCCAAGATGATCGAGCAGGTAGTCATGTGGCAGCCGGGCAAGGAGGACGGGCCGCTGCAGGGCACGCCGGACGATCCGCGTTTCGCCTATATCAAATACGACAAGGGCTGAGATCGGCCGGCGGGGATTTGATCTTCGCCGCCAAGGCTGTAGGTTTCATCACGGGCACAGAAAGCGGATTGTTTTGCAGAACGCATGGATCGACGGGCAACCGGCGTCCACGGAAGAGGCCGTGCGCGCGGCGGCGGAGCTGATCGGCCGAAGCCGCATGCCTCTCGTGACCGGACTGGCGACCGACATGGCGGGCCTCAAGGCCGCGGTCGCACTGGCGCGGATTGCCGGCGGGGCGATCGATCACGCCGCATCGGACGCGATCTATCCGCTGATCTCGGCGATGCGCGACAGCGGCATGATGCTGGCCGCGCCGTCGGAAGTCCGGCGCCGCGCCGATCGGGTGCTGGTGATCGGCGACGACGCCTTCGCCGACGCGCCGGACATGCCGGACTACCTGTTCGCCGAGGCACCGGATCTGGGGCTGCGCACCCGCGGCGCCGAGCGCCAGATCCTGTGGCTGGGCGCGGGCGACGACATGCCGGACCTGCCGGAGACGGTGGCGCTGCACGGCATCGACTGTCCGCAGGACGGGCTTCTCGACGCGCTGTCGACCATCCGGGCCGAGATCGCCGGCCACCGATCCGGGAAGGGGCCGCTCCCGGCCGAGACGGTGCGCTTCGTCGCCGAATGGCTGCAGGAAGCCGCCTTCGGCTGCGCGATCTTCGCCCCGGCCAGCCTCGACAGCCTCACCGTCGAGATGCTTGCCGGGCTGGTCTTCGACCTCAATGCCGAGACCCGCTTCACCAGCCTGCCGATGCTGCGCGCCGACCAGGCCTTTGCCGCGGTGCAGGCGACCACCTGGTCGACGGGGTTCCCCCTGCGCAGCGGTTTCGGCCGGGGTTACGCCGACCACGATCCGCGCCTGTTTCGCGGCGACCGGCTGATCGCGTCCGGCGAGGCGGACCTTGCCGTGCATGTCGAAGCACTGGCCGGAGCTGATGCCATCGAGCCGGCCTGGTTCGGCGATGTGCCCGTCATCGCGCTGACCGGCGGCGAGGAGGAATGGGCACATCCGCCGACAATCGCCTTCACCATCGCGACGGCGGGGCGCGACCATCACGGCGTCCTCTACGACGCCCGCTTCGGCAGCTTCGTTCCGGTCGATGCAACGGCAACGGGCGAGGCATCCGGCGAACGCCCGACGGCAGCGGCCGTCCTGGCCGCCATCGCCGCGCATCTGGGACAGAATACGGCGGGCGCGGCAGCGTGAGCGTCGGACGGAAAAGGGGCGTCTGCATGCTGACGCATTTGAAGAACGGCCATATCGTCGATCCGGCGAGCGACCGGGACGAGGTGGCGGATCTGTACCTGGCGGACGGGGTCGTCGTCGACGCACCGCCCGAGGGGCGCAGGCCGGACGAGACGATCGACTGCAAGGGCCTGATCGTCATGGCCGGCGCCATCGACATACACTCCCATATCGCCAGCGGCCACGTGAACACCGCGCGCCTGCTGCTGCCGGAATACCACCGCGCCTTCCAGTCGCGGCCCGGTACGACAGGGCTCTCCAAGGTCGGCTGGACGACCGAGGAGACCGGCCTGCGCTATGCGGAAATGGGCTTCACGACGGTGGTCGAGCCGGCCACGGCGCCATCCTCGGCGCTGCACTCCCATCTCGAACTCGCCGACATCCCGATCATCGACAAGGCGACCCTCGTCGTCCTGGGCAATGACGATTTCCTGATGTCGATGATCCGCGACGGCGAAAGCGAGAGCGCCATCGCCGACTACGTCGCATGGACGGTCTCGGCCTCGCGGGCGCTGGGCGTCAAATGCATCAATGCCGGCGGGTCGGCGGCATTCAAGGAGAATGTCCGCAAGTTCGACCTCGACGACGAGGTGCCCGATTACGGCCTGTCGTCGCGGCGCATCGTCAAGTCACTTCAGAGCGCGGTGAACGGCCTCGGCATTCCGCATCCGCTGCATGTCCACTGCAACAATCTCGGCGTGCCGGGCGATTCCGCCGCGTCGGCGGAGGCGACGATCGACGCGGCCGAGGGCCTGCCGATGCATCTCGCCCATATCCAGTTCTACGGCTACGGCACCGAGGGCAAGCGCGGCTTTTCCTCCGTCGGGCAGCGGCTGGCCGACCGGGTCAACCGCACGCCGGAGGTCACCGTCGACATCGGCCAGGTGATGTTTGGCCAGACCGTGACGATCTCCTCGGACGAGATGCGGCAGTTCGCCGGCCGGCCGCAGGCCAGCCCCGGCAAGACCATCATCTTCGACCACGAGTCCAATGGCGGCGGCGTGGTGCCGATGGAGTACAAGCAGAAGAACTTCTTCAACGCGCTGCAATGGGCGATCGGGCTGGAGCTCTTCCTCCTGATCGAGGACCCGTCGCGGGTATTCTTCACCACCGACCATCCCAATGGCGCGCCCTTCACCAGCTATCCGGACATCTTCGCGCTCCTGATGGACCGCGGCGTACGCCAGCGCTGGCTGGACGCCCTGCCGAAATCGGTCGTGCGGATGACCAGCCTGCCGGAGATCACCCGCGAATACACGCTGCGGGAGATCGCGACGATGACCCGCGCCGCGCCGGCGCGCCTGCTCGGCACCGGCGATCGCGGCCATCTGGGCGCGGGCGCCGTCGGCGACGTGGCGATCTACCGGCCGGGCGACGACAAGGCCGAGATGTTCGGCCGCGCCGCCTATGTCTTCAAGGACGGCACGCTGGTGGTGAAGGACGGGACCATCGTCAACCGCACGACTGGCCGCACCCTGACCGTGCGGCCAGAGGCGGACAAGGCGATGGCCCGCCGCCTCGACGGCTATTTCGAGGATCGCTTCGGCCTGCCGGCGCGCTGGTTCGAGGTGCCCGAAGACGCCATCGGCGGAGAGGATCCGTTCAAGGTGATACCATGCCGGACGTGACGCAGGACGCTTCCGCCGAGGGAATGATGATCAACGGCGTCGTCATCGACGACACCTTCGCCGAGGCCTTTCCGATGAGCGGAACGGCGATCCAGGTGACCGCCGATTCGGAAAAATGGGCGATGGAGGCCGCGCGCTCCTTCACCGGCTTCGCCACGTCGGTGATCGCCTGCGGCTGCGAGGCCGGCATCGACAGGATCGTGCCGCCAGGCGAGACCCGCGACGGTCGACCCGGCGTGCGCATCCTGCTGTTCTCGATGGACAAGGACGGGCTCGCCAAGCAGCTCGGTACCCGCCTCGGCCAGTGCATCCTCACCAGCCCGTCCTCGGCCTGCTACGCCGATTTCGACAGCGAGACGCAGATCGATCTGGGCTCGGCCATCCGCTATTTCGCCGATGGCTGGCAGATCTCCAAGAAGTTCGGGGACCGGCATTTCTGGCGCATGCCGGTGATGGAGGGCGAGTTCGTCTGCGAGGCGACGACCGGCATGACCGGCGACGGGGTCGGCGGCGGCAATCTCCTGTTCATGGCACGCACCAGTGCGCAGGCGCTGGCAGCGGCCGAGGCGGCGCTCGAGGCCATGCGCGAAGTGCCCGGCGCGATCATGCCGTTTCCCGGCGGAATCGTGCGCTCCGGCTCCAAGGTCGGCGGCAAGTACAAGGGCATGATGGCCTCGACCAACGACGCCTATTGCCCGACCCTGAAGGGCGTCACCCAATCGGCCCTGTCGCCGGAGATCGGCTCGGTGCTGGAGATCGTCATCGACGGCCTGTCGAAGGAGGCGGTCGTCGAGGCGATGCGTGCCGGGCTGAAGGCGGCGGTGGATCTCGGCCCGCGGGAGGGCGCGCTGCGGATCGGCGCCGGCAATTACGGCGGCAATCTGGGGCCGCACCATTTCCACCTGAAGGACCTGACGCCATGAGCGGGCTCACCTTCCGCAAGCGGGCGGAACCGGACCAGCGCATAGATCTGTCGATCCTGATCCCCTCGCGCCTGGCCGGCCTGACCGCGGCGCAGATCGCCTCCCTGCCCATCGGCACCACCCGCCGGCTGGTGACCGTGGGCGATCTCTTCGACATGTCCGGCGACGACCCGGCGACGCTCCGCCTCGAGGGCGGATCGCACCGCTTCGACCGGATCGGCGAGGGGCTGGACGGGGGCGAGATCCATGTGGAGGGCGATGCCGGCTGGCGCGCCGGCCGGGTGATGAGCGCCGGACGGCTGACCGTGACCGGCTCTGCCGGCAGCTTTGCCGGCTCTGCCATGAGCGGCGGCGACCTGCGCATCGACGGCGATGCCGGCGACTTCCTCGGCGGGCCGCTGGCCGGCGAAATGGCGGGCATGTCGGGCGGCGCGATCCGCGTCGGCGGCATGGCCGGCGAACGGGCGGCCGACCGCATGCGGCGCGGCACCATCGTCGTTGCCGGTGCCCTCGGCGCGAATGCCGCCAGCCGGATGATCGCCGGCACGTTGATCGCTGGCGGCCGCGCCGCAGGCGTGCCCGGTCGGCTGATGAAGCGCGGCACGCTGATCCTCGCCGGCGGCGTCGAGCGCCTGTCGCCGACCTTCCTCGACAATGGCCCGGCCGATCTCCTGATCCTGAAGCTGATGGCGCAGGACCTTGCCTTGCGCGGCCCGGTGCCCTTCGACGGCGCGCCGATGCGCCGCTTCGGCGGCGACACGGCCGTGCTCGGAATGGGCGAGATCTTCCTGCCGCTGTGACGCCGCCCCGGAATGTCCAGTGCGACACGGCGGCGCGTACGGCTATTCGCCAGTCGGCGTCGCGCTACCTCACGTCACCGAAGGGCTCGGAGCCCCTCGATAGCCGACCGGGCACCGTCGGATCCCGCAGGAAGGAAACGACCGATGATTGATCTGATTCTGACCGTCTGCATGGTCTCCGACCCGTCCAGCTGCCGCGAGGAGCGGCTGACCTATGAGAGCCGCGGATCGCTCGCCCAATGCATGATGCTGTCCACGCCCTACGTGGCCGCATGGGCCGGAGATCATCCGAAGTGGACGATCAAGAGCTGGAAGTGCCATTGGCCGGAAGATCGCAAGGACGCGATCTGAGCCTGCGGCGGCCTCGCTCACCGGGCTGGCGCGGCGACGCCCGCCCTGCCGCTATCGCGGGCATATAGATCAAATAATAGGCATTGCCGCATAAGCGGGCAGGCCGGACCTGCCGCTTGGGAATGTTCCCGCATTGAGCGCATGGAGGGATCCCGCCGGATTCCGCCCGATCGCCGACCTCTCCCGTTTGTGTCCCGCCTGCTGCCAGTCTGGCACGGGAATTGCTTCGTGTTGGCCGGAGCCCGCCATCGAGAGCGGGACCTGTCAACTGGAGAGCGTGAATGACATCACCAATCACTTGGCTCCGTGGCGCGGTCGCTGCGACCGCGATGAGCGGCATCGCACTGACCGGCGCGGTGGCGCAGGACGCGCCGTCCGGCGATCCGATCAACGTCGGCATCCTTCATTCGCTGTCGGGCACGATGGCGATTTCCGAGACCACCCTGAAGGACGCCATGCTGATGCTCATCGAAGAGCAGAACGCCAAGGGTGGTCTGCTCGGGCGTCCGCTCGAGGGCGTCGTCGTCGACCCGGCGTCCGACTGGCCGCTCTTCGCCGAGAAAATGCGCGATCTCGTGTCGGCGCAGGACGTGGCGGCCGTGTTCTGCTGCTGGACCTCGGTGTCGCGCAAGTCAATCCTGCCGGTCGCCGAAGAGCTGAACACCGTCGTCTTCTACCCGGTGCAGTACGAGGGTGAGGAATCCTCGCGCAACATCTTCTACACCGGTGCCGCGCCCAACCAGCAGGCGATTCCGGCCGTCGACTACCTGATGGAGGAAGGCGTCGAGCGCTGGGTGCTGGAAGGCACCGACTACGTCTATCCGCGCACCACCAACAAGATCCTCGAGCAGTATCTGATGGACAAGGGCGTCGCGGCCGAGGACATCAAGGTCAACTACACGCCCTTCGGCTTCTCCGACTGGCAGACCGAAGTGTCGGCCATCAAGGAATTCGGCTCGACCGGCAAGAAGACGGCCGTGGTCTCCACGGTGAACGGCGACGCCAACGTGCCGTTCTACAAGGAACTCGCCAACCAGGGCATCGCCGCGACCGACATCCCGGTCATCGCCTTCTCGGTCGGCGAGGAAGAACTGGCCGGCATCGACACCGGCCCGCTGGTCGGCCATCTGGCCGCCTGGAATTACTTCATGTCGGTCGACACGCCGGAGAACGCCGCGTTCATCGAGAAGTGGAAAGCCTTCATCGGCAACGACGAGCGCGTGACCAACGACCCGATGGAAGCCCACTACATCGGCTTCAACATGTGGGTGAAGGCGGTCGAGAAGGCCGGCACCACCGAGGCCGACGCGGTCATCGCCGCCCTGCCGGGCATCGAGGTGCCGAACCTGACCGGCGGCATGTCCACCATGCTGCCCAACCACCACATCACCAAGCCCGTCCTGATCGGCGAGATCAACGACGAGGGTCAGTTCGACATCGTCTCCGAGACCGAGGAACTGGTGCTGGGCGACGCCTGGTCCGACTTCCTGCCGGAATCCAAGAAGCTGAAGGCCGACTGGACCGACCCGGTGAACTGCGGGAACTACAACACCGAGACCGAGACCTGCGGCGGCGCTTCGGCGGAAGCCAAGTAACAGGTCTCAAGCCTTCGTCCTCCCAAGACGAACCCGGCGGGGGCGGTCCTTGCGACCGTCCCCGCCACCAACGGCCCTCAGGTGGGACACGATGCGACAGATCTTCGAGCGATGCCGGAACGGTCTTGTGCTGGTCGCGGGCTTCCTGCTGGCAGGCGGGCTTCTGGCCGCCGCTCCGGCGACCGCCCAGGACGCTGACCCGGCCACCATCGTCCAGAAATTCGGTGGCAAGCAGAGCTTCAGCGATACCGAGGCGGTGATTTCCGAGGCGGCGGCGAGCGGCGATGCGGCCCTGGCGCCGGCCCTGAAGGCGCTGCGCGACGGCAATCTCTACTGGCGCGAGAGCGACGAGGCGGTGTTCGTCGGGACCGAGCGCGGCGACATGATGGCCCTGTCCGATCCGATCACCGGCGAGGCCGCCGGCACCGTGCCCAAGGGCGACGTGACCAAGGTCCGCATCAAGAATTCGATCCGCAACGCGGTGACGGCGGCGCTGGGCACGCTGACCCTGCGCGCCGACGATCCCGCCCAGCGGCTGCGGGCGGCGAGCACGGTGTTCTCCGACGCCGATCCCGACATGATCGCGCCGCTGGAAGCGGCGATCGCCGCCGAGACCGACGCCTCGGTGCTCGCGCGTCTCGAGGAGGCGCTGGCCGCCGCGATCCTGGTCTCCGACCGCCCCGCCGCCGACAAGGCCAAGGCGGCCGCGGCGCTGCAGTCGCGCGGCGACCGGGAGGCGCTGAACATGCTGCGCACCTTCGCCGCGTCCACCGACGATCCGGTGGCCCGCGAGGCGGCGCGTGAATCCATCGCCGGGATCGAGGCCAATATCGCCTTCTGGAACCAGATGCAGAACATCTGGTACGGCCTGTCGCTGGGATCGGTGCTGCTGCTGGCCGCCATCGGCCTGGCCATCACCTTCGGGGTCATGGGGGTGATCAACATGGCCCATGGCGAGATGGTCATGCTCGGCGCCTACACGACCTTCGTGGTGCAGGAGGTGATCCGCGGTTCCGCCCCCTGGCTGTTCCCCTGGTCGCTGACCATCGCCCTGCCGCTCGCCTTCCTGGTCTCCGGCTTTGTCGGACTGGTCATGGAGCGCGGCCTGATCCGCTTTCTCTATGGCCGGCCGCTGGAAACGCTGCTGGCGACCTTCGGCGTCTCGCTGATCCTGCAGCAGGCGGTGCGCACGGTCTTCGGCCCGACCAACCGCGAGGTCGGCAATCCCGACTGGATGTCCGGCGCCTTCGATGTCGGGCTGATGTCGGTCACCTGGAACCGGCTGTGGATCATCGTCTTCGCGCTGGTCGTCTTCCTGGCGCTGCTGGCCGTCCTCAACCGCACGCCGCTGGGCCTGCAGATGCGCGCCGTCACCCAGAACCGCAAGATGGCCTCGGCCATGGGCATCCGCACCCCCTGGGTCGACGCCATGACCTTCGCGCTCGGCTCCGGCATCGCCGGCATCGCCGGCGTCGCGCTCAGCCAGATCGACAATGTCTCGCCCAGCCTCGGGCAGGGCTACATCATCGATTCCTTCATGGTGGTGGTGTTCGGCGGGGTCGGCAATCTGTGGGGTACGCTGGTCGGGGCGATGAGCCTCGGCGTCCTCAACAAGTTCCTCGAACCCTATGCCGGCGCGGTGCTGGGCAAGATCATCGTGCTCGTCCTGATCATCCTCTTCATCCAGAAACGGCCACGCGGCCTGTTCGCCCAGAAGGGGAGGTTCGTTGACGCATGATTCTGGCGCGCTTCCTCGGCCCCCGCATCTTCATCCTCGTCGCCGCGATCCTGGCGGCGGCCATCCTGGTGCCGATGGCCAATCTGTGGCTGCCGGCCAGCCACCCGCTGCATGTGCCGTCCTACGCCGTGCCGCTCTTCGGCAAATATGTCTGCTACGCGCTGCTGGCGCTCGCCCTCGATCTGGTCTGGGGCTATGTCGGCATCCTGTCGCTCGGACACGGCGCCTTCTTCGCCCTCGGCGGCTATGCCATGGGCATGTATCTCATGCGCCAGATCGGCTCGCGCGGCGTCTATGGCGACCCGGTCCTGCCGGACTTCATGGTGTTCCTGAACTGGCAGGAACTGCCGTGGTACTGGACCGGCTTCGACCAGTTCTGGTTCGCCGCCCTGATGGTCGTGCTGGCGCCCGGCATCCTCGCCTTCGTCTTCGGCTATTTCGCCTTCCGCAGCCGCGTCACCGGCGTCTATCTGTCGATCATCACCCAGGCGATGACCTATGCGCTGCTGCTGGCGTTCTTTCGCAACGACATGGGATTTGGCGGCAACAACGGCCTGACCGACTTCAAGGAGCTGCTCGGCTTCTCGCTGCAGGCCGACACCACCCGCGCCGGCCTGTTCGCCGCCAGTTGCATCGCGCTGGCGCTGGCGGTCTTCCTGGTCGGCTGGATCACCCGCTCGCGGCTCGGCAAGCTGATGGTGGCCGTGCGCGACGCCGAAAGCCGCACCCGCTTCATCGGCTGGCGGCCCGAGCATGTGAAGCTCTTCGCCTTCACCGTGTCGGCGGTGATGGCCGGCATTGCGGGGGCGCTGTACGTGCCGCAGGTCGGCATCATCAATCCCGGCGAGTTCGCGCCGGTCAACTCCATCGAGATCGTCGTCTGGGTGGCGGTGGGCGGCCGCGGCACGCTGATCGGCCCGGTCATCGGCGCGCTCCTCGTCAATTTCGGCAAGAGCTATTTCACCGCGGCGGCGCCGGAATTCTGGCTGTTCGTCCTCGGCGGCCTGTTCGTCTTCGTCACCCTGTTCCTGCCACGGGGCATCGTCGGGACCTTCGACCATGGCTGGCAGGCCTGGCGGGCGCGGCGCGGCGACGCCGACCGGGAGAAGGGCGAGGCGACCGACGATAGGTCCGTGCCGGCGCCGGGGCCGGCGGAGTGACGGCGATGGACCGGATGACCGACGCACCGCACCAATCAAATGCCGGGCCGCAGGAACTCACCGGCGCCGAAGCCAGCGCCGACGGGTCGGCGACCGGACCGGCCGAGCCGCCCGCGGTGTCGCCGCATCCCTATGCGACCCAGCGCGCCGCCATGCTGCGCGAGCAGGCGGCCGCCGGGCAGGCGCGCCGGGAGACGCTGCTCTATCTCGACGGCGTCACCAAGAGCTTCGACGGCTTCAAGGCGATCAACAATCTCTCGCTGGTCATCCAGAAGGGCGAGATGCGGGCGATCATCGGCCCGAACGGGGCCGGCAAGACCACGATGATGGACATCATCACCGGCAAGACGCGGCCCGATGCGGGCGAGGTCTATTTCAACGGCGACGTCGACCTGACCAAGCAGGACGAGGCGGCAATCGCCAACATGGGCATCGGCCGCAAGTTCCAGAAGCCGACCGTCTTCGAGAGCCACACGATCGCGGACAATATCCGCATGTCGCTCGCCGGCTCGCGCTCGATCTTCGCCGCGCTGCTGCACCGCACCAGCGAGGCCGAACGCCGCACGGTGGAAGAGATCCTGGAGACGACGCGCCTGACCGCCAAGTCCGGGACGCTCGCGGCCGATCTCAGCCACGGGCAGAAGCAATGGCTGGAGATCGGCATGCTGCTGGCCCAGGATCCCGAACTGCTGCTCGTCGACGAGCCGGTGGCCGGCATGACCGATGCCGAGACCGAGGAAACCGCCCGGCTGTTGCGCGAGATCGCCCGCACGCGCTCGGTCGTCGTGGTCGAGCACGACATGCATTTCGTGCGCGCCCTCGACGTGAAGGTGACCTGCCTGCACGAGGGCTCCGTCCTGTCCGAAGGCACGCTCGACCATGTCTCGGCCGACCAACGGGTGATCGAGGTGTATCTTGGGCGGTGAGGATGTTGGAATGATCGCATGCGCGGGCCCGGATGCCCTTTCGTCCGCCCCTTCGAGGCCCCGTCGCCCTGGGGCGAAGGACAGCGTTGAGCCGGCCGGTCACGATATCGCCGGCGGGGACGCAGCGAGTGACATGTCATCGGGTGCGCCATGCTGACCGTCTCCAACGTCGACCTCTATTACGGCGCGGCCCAGGCCCTGCGCGGCGTGTCGCTGAATGCCAAGAAGGGCGAGATCACCTGCGTCCTCGGTCGCAACGGCGTCGGCAAGACCTCGCTCCTGCGCGCCATCGTCGGCCAGCAGCCGATCCGTGCCGGCGAGATCGCCCTGAACGGCGACAATCTCGGCCGCGAGGCGCCCTATACACGGGCGCGGCGCGGCATCGGCTTCGTGCCCCAGGGCCGCGAGATCTTTCCGTTGCTGACGGTGAGGGAGAATCTCCAGACCGGTTTCGCGCCATTGAAAAGTGCCGATCGGACGATCCCCGACCATGTCTTCGAACTCTTCCCGGTGCTCGCCGACATGCTCGGTCGGCGCGGCGGCGACCTCTCCGGCGGCCAGCAGCAGCAGCTGGCGATCGGCAGGGCGCTGGTGACGCGCCCGCAGCTTCTCGTCCTGGACGAGCCGACCGAAGGCATCCAGCCCTCGATCATCAAGGACATCGGCCGCGCGATCCGCTACCTCAAGGACCAGTCCGGCCTCGCCATCCTCCTGGTCGAACAATATCTCGATTTCTGCCGCGAACTCGCCGACAGGGTCTACATCATGGACCGCGGGGAGATCGTCTTCGACGGGCCGGCCGAGGGGCTCGACGATCCTGACGTGCGCCGCCACCTGACGGTGTGAGCATCGGCGCCAGGGCAATCGCATTTCAGAACAGGCTGAGCAGGCGAGAGAGGAATGCATTGTCCCAGCCTGCCCTTTGGAATTTCCCCTTCAAGGATTCCTTTGAGCCGTCCTTCTGCAT